>JANPIG010001074.1:0-2167 GCA_031424875.1 Cytophagales bacterium | reverse complement strand
GTTCTTTCTTGAAAGCCCGGAAAAACACTTCAAAATTAGTGGGACTTATTCCCTTTTGAATCAGTATTTCATCAATGATTTTGCCTTTTGTTTCTAACGCTTCACGCACTCGAGGGAAACGTAATTGGGCTTGATAGAAATTAATTTCTGGTGTTTTAAAATTCATAAAAAGATAGATATTTTAATAATGAAATGATGTTTTTTCAAGGCTTTAATAATTAAATTTGTTTTTCAGATTAAGGATATTTACATTTTATGCAATTTATAAATTTTGATAACAATCACCATAAATCATTGATTTAGAATTCAATAGAAATTATTTTACGTTAAATTTAACTTGAAAAAATCATGACAATTCAAGAATTTAGAGATAGCTTGAAAAAGCAATTCCCTCCAACAAATATTTCAGAAATAGCCAAAGCCCTTTGGTTTGATGCCCAAGGAGATTGGGTGGCAGCACACAACATAGCACAGTCGCAAGAGGGGGTGCAAGAATATGACTTGCTTCATGCGTACTTGCACAGAAAAGAAGGAGATGATTGGAACGCCCAATATTGGTATAAGCGTGCTAACTCAGTCATGCCACACAAATCATTAGAAATGGAATGGGAAGTATTGTTAAGTGCTTTTTTATAATGAAAACGCAGTATCTTTGTTTAATGACCACTTAATTTTAAATCATACCAATTCACAGCATCATAAATCATTGATTATCAACATTATATACAAATTGGTATGAATTTTGATTTACTATTTAAGTAATAAATTGAAGGGTTATTTATCAAGTATCTTGATAAAATAATTGATAATGACAATCAATAATTTAATGATTATTCCTTAATTCCTAATCCCTGAATGAACCGACGCTTTACTTCCTTACTAAAACTGGTTTTTTTAAAAAGAAGCATTTTCTTAATTTCAGCCTTAACTACATTTGGGCTGGCATTCCTGCTGTTTATTCTCACCGAAAAAGGCCCTTTGAGTGCCACTGAAGACAAATATCTTTATGATGTTCAAACAAAAATTCTGGATGAAATAAAAGCTTCAAATGAAGATTTGGCAAAAGTAGTTACCTTAGTTTCTCAATCCAAAGATACTACTTTTTCTCATCTGAAAATTCCTACAATTCACCCCTATTTTATCTTCAAAAATGGCAGAGCAATCTTTTGGTCAGACTCCCGTTTTGTACCTGATTATCAATTAGTTGAAGGAACTTATAATGTCAAATCAGTAGCTTCCATTGAGGGCAAATTTATTTCTAATAGAAGAGTAGTTATTGCCTCACCAGATAATTTTGAAGTATTTTCACTCATTGAATTATATCGGCAGTACGAATCTGAAAATGACCATATCAAAACGGGTTACAACCCAATCATTTTTGTCTCAGATCCCGCTCAAATTGATACTTCTCCTGCAGCAGCTACACATTTAAATATGTTTTCGATTACAAAAGAATTTTTGTTTTCGGTAAAACCTCTAAAAGCCGATTCACTCAAAAATCAGTCAATTCCTGCCAACGTTATTTTATTGGGAATGTTGAGCATGACTTTCTTGGTGGCTTACCTGTTAGCCATTATTTGGTTTTTGAACAAAACGCACCGTTATGGTAGAGCATTTTTAATATTATTGGGTTATTTTTTATTGCTTAGAGCCATCATGCTTTATTACAATATTCCCTTTATCTTTTATGAATCTGACCTTTTTAATAAAAAATATTATGACTCTTCTTTCATAGCACCTTCTTTAGGCGATTTAATGCTTAACTTATTGGTAATCATCATTTTACTGATTTATTTGGTAAATTATTACTACAAAATGAATCGCTATTTTTGGCTGATGCACATACCAAATACTGGTAAAAAAGTCATTTCGATTGTTTTCATTATATTGAGTTGTATTGTATTCTACGGTTTTTATGCTCAATTGGTTAACATTTACGAGAAATCAAATTATCAGTTAGATATTTCTTTAAGCATTGATTTTTTCAATAAAACTTTGAAATTATCATCTTTGATTATCTTTATTTTGATATCGTCAGTGTATTTTTTAGCCACTCATTTTTTGATATTTGTGGTGATAAAACTCAATAGGAATAATAATCGTTGGACATTTTTTGCCTTAGCTCTTGGCTTTATGATATGGCTTTTTAGTAGCTATATTTTTAACC
>JANPIG010001073.1:0-3175 GCA_031424875.1 Cytophagales bacterium | reverse complement strand
GTTTTTTAGGCAACACATTTTCCAGCAACATACGCAGTTCGGGAATATTCCATTGGTCATTAGCCAACTGGTCAATTAATTTCCCCTCCGTTTCTGTTTCACTCACTTGGAAGGTATTGTAAAAGCTTTTGTTAGCACTTTTTACCCTAAGGTTTTTATCAAGCACCAACAGAGGTTCTCTCAGTGTAGAAATAATTGTTTCTGCATAATTTTTTGATTCCTTCAGTTGTTCATTTAAACCGATTATCTCTTGGTTTATCACGGTCAGTTCTTCGTTGCTGCTTTGCAACTCTTCTTTGCCGGTTTCCAATTCTTCATTCAGACTGTGCAATTCTTCACTGCCACTCAATAGTTCTTCATTGGTACTTTGTAATTCTTCATTTAGTGCTTCTTGATTTTCGGTAATGCTCCGCATATCTTCCCGTACCTGCCACAACTCTCTTTCTAATTGCTTAATACGATTGTTGGCAATTAGTAATTGTTCACTTTCACCAGCCGAATTTCTTTTGGTTGCAGGCTTCTGGGTAATGGTGGTTGATGTTTGCTGGCTAATAGCTATTGGTTGAAATCTTATGGCAATGGGCTGATTTTCGTGAAAGACAATCAGATAATGAGGTTCAGTAGTATTAGGTAACAACAGGGCTTCAATAGCAATTGTACGCTGTATGCCGTTTGTTTGCAAAGGAATATTTTCCTTAATAGCAGATTGCTTTTCTTTTTTTGCTTGGTGTAAAATATTGCTAAGCTCATAAGCCAATTCTTCTTTAACAATTTTTAATAAATTATAACTGGGCTTGCCCGGAAAATGCTCCAGATAATCTACTGTTTTACCCATAAAATGCACAACATCCAAGGCATCATTTACCACCACGCCTGCGGGCGTAAATTTTCTTAACATTATATCTTCAGCCGTTTTCTGAAAGTCAGTGCGTTTAGAATTTTCCGTTTTGCGCCCATTATCTTCTTTAATAATGACCGGGCTTTTTTTACCATTATTTTCTGGGGTGTGCATAGATTTTGAGATTACATTTTTACGGTTGAATAATTTATCTCCTTAATTTACAATACCAAAGAGTTCAGGCACGCTCCTGATAGTTTCACTTTAACCGAGCAATAAAAATCCATCATGATTGAGTGCATAATGAAAAGTAGTAAGCGCCTTTTTTTGCAAGTATGGCTCCATATAAATAAGCACATTACGGCAGCTTGAAATTTAGGTTGTTGCTTGACTATAGAATTTAGTTTGGTGACTTTCGTTATTTTCAGCAATTTCTGTGGAATCATTTCCGTAGTAAGAATAAAATCAACTATTCCTGCTTGAATAGCGTTCTGTGGCATCCTATTGTATGTCGCCGGGCTTTTAGCAGCTTTTTAAAGGCATCTAAGCCTCCTGTGCTTGTGCCAATACCCACCAATGGAAACAAGTTTGTAGAGTTTATAAGCGTCATGATGTGTATAGGGAATTTTAATTAAACATCATTTAAAAGCAAAATTATTACTCAGCCATGAATTAACAAATGAATTTGGAATATATTTAGTAATTATGAGGTATGACCTCAAATTATGGGTAAATTCGCTTTCCTACTGTATATAAAGAGTTTTCTTTGGTCAGCATTTTTAAAATCGTATGCAACTAAAATAACTTGACTCCTAAGCTCATCCCGATTTCCAATTTATCTTCAAACTTTAATTATTTTCCTTTACCTAATAAACCATGGTTTTTATGTTTTTGTTTGATGAATAATACCGTTGAGAACTTGAATTTTATGAAAAAATAAACGCTCTTCAAAAATGAAGAACGCTTAACTAACCCCAAACCACTGCTAATTTCTTTATATGTCTTTTCAATTTTTTAAGGTAAAATATTATACAATCTTGGTATTATATCCTTAAAAAAATGTTATATATTAATTAAAATATTTGCAAAATTCACTTATTTCTACTCTTCTCCAAACACCTCTTGTGATAGTTTCTTGTCTTAAATGTACAAATCATTTCTAAAATTTGTATGCCCATTTTTATCAATCTAAGCCGTGAAATAGACTATATAGACAGGAACAGTTGGATTTATATAAATACTCGTTTCAACTACTTTATGCTTATATACTTATCGTTTATGGGTAAAGCAGTTTTAGAAGTAAATGCAAAGACCTTAATTGTAAAAACCGAAAATCACAAAACATAAGTTCTATTTGGAAAACTCATGTTTGTGATTTTCAATTTCTATAACTAAAATTCTATTTTTTATCAGGATTCAATAAATCATAGAACTGATCAAGTTTTGGCATTAAAATAATACGAGTTCTACGATTTTTTGAACGACCGTCTGCAGTCGAATTATTTTCCAAGGTATTGTATTCTCCTCGTCCAGCAGCAATCAATTTATTGGGGTCTATCTTATAATTTTGTTGCATCATTCGTACTACCGATGTGGCACGTTTTGCACTCAAATCCCAATTGTCGTCTATACAGGCAGTTTTGATGGCTACATTATCTGTATAACCCTCTACCATTACTTCCAGCTCTGGTCTTGATTTAATAATAAGAGCAATTTTTTCTAAAATAGCATTTGCTTTGGGCGATATTTTTGTGTTGCCTGTACTAAAAAGCATTTTGTCAGAAATATTGATTAATACCACCGTTTTATCCACTTTTATTTCAACGTCTTTGTCTTCTATTCCGTTTCTCAACATACTCGTTAGATTTACGGCTAAAGCTAAATTGATAGAATCGGCTTTGGTACGTGCAGCCATAAGGCGATAAATGTATTGGTCTTTATTGGCCATTTGCGACAAAGTTTTATTGATATTTTCGTTGGCAGCTTTAGACAAAACAGTTAGATTACCTACTTGGTCAAGTTGTTTATCTCGCAAATTTTTAAAATCAGTAATTTGAATATTCAAATCATTAATTTGTTGGTCTTTGCCAATCAAAATCGTTTTTTGATTATCTAAATCTTGCTGAACTTTCGACATTGCTTCCAGCCGTACCTTATAGTCAGCTACACTATTGCCGCATTTGATTAATTCAGATTCAGATCTATCATACCGTGACTGCAACTCAGTAAGTCGCTTTTGAGGAACACAAGAGATTATTGAAGAACCTGCGAGTAAAATGAACAAAAAATTTAAAATCGTTTTCATATTTTTTTGATTAAATGTTAAAATTAATATTG
>JANPIG010001072.1:0-4885 GCA_031424875.1 Cytophagales bacterium | reverse complement strand
GAAAATTTGGCAGTCAAAATTTCAAAAATATTCCCCTACCTTATGGTTCCTGTTAGCAGCTATGTGCTTTTTGGCTCTCACTGGCCTGATGTTGGTAGTTAGTCGCCCAGCTGAAATTAAGATTTATAATGGCGGAGAATTACTCTCTCGTAGATACATGATTTTCGGAGCGGTTTTTCTTTGCTTGGGATATTTGGGTTATTTATTTTATTATCAAGCACAAAAGAAATTCTTGAGATTGGGTATTTTAATTTTTATTCCCTTGAGTTTAGCACTAAATATTTATAGTTATTATTCCTCACTTCCAGATGTATATCGCCAACAGGAAGAATTAAAATTAGATGGATTTTATTGGAAAAATTACCAGATGCTCTTAACATTTGGGGAAAGATATGAAGAAAAAATGTTCTTCAATCATCCTACGTACATGAAGGATTTAATAAAGCATTTAGATAGCTCGGGCATTTATAAATTATCTCAAAATAAGGTTTTACCCTTAGTTGATATGATTAAAAAGGGGGATAAAAATGTTAATGAAAAATTTAAAGGTACCTTAGACACCACTATGTCAAAAGCTTTGACAATTGCCCAAGAATCTAAAGACAGGGTGCTTTTTATGGCGAAATCAAAAGATAATAATGTGATGTATTTTGGCTTGAAATCTGCTAAAAATGTGTTTTTATTGCCCGCTGTACCAGTAATGAATACACTAAAAAATGCTCTTTTTAGCCAATCCTACTACGGTTTTAATTTTTATTATGAAATATGGAAAGAAAAATTTCCAAGTGATAATTATGAAATTTGGCTCATTGAAAAAGATAAATTCAATAAAATGAAAGCGGTGATTTCACAAAAAGAGATAAGACTGAATTGAAAAATATTTATTTTTTCTGGTAAAAACTTTGAAAAAAAATAACAAATGAAATACACAAAATGTAAAACTTTAAAATCGTTTTTTTCGTAGATATCATTACTAAATTTTTTTCATCAATTATGAATTCACACACAGAAAAAATTAATATTGCTATTCAGCCCTTCAAAGATCAAATCATTAATCATAAAGTTTATTCCGTAATTAATAATCTAAATGACTTGAAAATATTCATGGAACATCACATTTTTGCCGTGTGGGATTTTATGTCTTTATTGAAAGCATTACAGAATAACCTGACTTGCACAAGCGTACCGTGGTTTCCTAAAGGTTCGGCAGACACCCGCTTTCTTATTAATGAAATAGTGGTGGGAGAGGAATCTGACGTGGATGCTTTCGGAAATAGGAAAAGCCATTTTGAACTGTATCTTGAAGCCATGCAACAGTGTGGAGCTGATACTACCCGAATTGAAAAATTTATTTCGGTTTTGCAACAAACCGAAGACTTAAACACAGCCTTTCTCATTGCGGGAATACCTGAATCAGCTCGCAAATTCGTGGATTTTACCTTTGAAATTATCAAGAGTCAAAAAGATTATCTTCAAGCTGCTATATTTACCTTTGGTCGTGAAGATTTGATTCCTGGAATGTTTCATGCCATCATTAACGACATTCATGCGGGCCTTCCCGAGCGTATTTCAATCTTCAAATATTATCTGGAAAGACATATTGAAGTTGACGGCGACCATCACAGTAACCTTGCCCTTCAGATGACCGCAAACTTATGTGGTGATAACGAACATATTTGGCAAGAAGTTG
Source organism: Cytophagales bacterium (assembly GCA_031424875.1). Taxonomy (GTDB): domain Bacteria; phylum Bacteroidota; class Bacteroidia; order Cytophagales; family Spirosomataceae; genus Arcicella. Next base: position 3,195 of record JANPIG010001072.1, on the reverse strand, counting down.
AAGAAGCCACAATCAAATCACTGCAAAAAAGGATTGAGCTATGGGATGGTGTTTATGAAGCAATTATTGAACAAAAAGTATTAGCATAGAAATCATTAAACGCCTGATGAATAAGTTTAAACAGATTCTAACTTTATTCATCAGGCGTTGATTATTTTACGCAATATTCTAAGTCATTTCTACAGACATACAAAATGTCTTCAATATCAGCAATCGAAAGGTCTTTGCGCTGAAAAGGGCTGGGTAAATCAGTTGGTAAAAGCGTATTTTTATCATCTAATTTTCCCAATAAATGTTCTGCTCCAATGCGTGTGCCACTGGTCAAATAAATTTTATCAGGAAACAGATTTAAGTAACTTCCAATCCTAAAAGCCGTATCAAAAACTGTAAGCTCATTAATACCAGTTTGATTAGTTTTCTTTACAATTTCATAGATTTCATCAAAACTTTTGGCTTCGGCAAATTCACTTTCAAGGGCCATCAATTTTTCAGCAAAAGCCATCAAGTCTGCTTTTGCCACTCTCCTCTGATGAAAATGTATTTTGCCGTAGTCATCAACCGCCCTCGCCGCTGCTTCAATAGCATCTTTTAAATTTTCTTGGTCTAAACAAAACTGTACGTGATAATCAACAGGTTTACGTTTCTGTTTTTTATAATTATCTATGATTCTTTCCAGTTTTGGAATGTTGTATGTCCTCATTATTTTGATGAAATTTCTAACGTCTCATTGTTGTATTTCTCTGTGATAATCTGAAAACCAAAACTTTCTAACTGTTTTTTTATATTTTCATAATCTATTGGATTGGATATTTTTAATTCAAAATCATAAACACTTTTCGACTCAATCTTATTTTCGATTGGTATATGAATCTGTTGGGATAACTTCTTACCAAACTCATTTAAACTAATTCCTTCGGCTTTGTATTCTCCATCACTACTAAAAGATACTAACGAGCTATATTGTCTTTTAATAGCATCCATCAACTTAACTGTATGAATTTTCTTTGAAAGTAGAGAAGAATCTTGTTTCTGCAACGTCCATTTTTCTGATTCACTTTTAAAACCTGTAATTTTTACAGGGAAATAATTGGAAATTTGTTGGATAAAAAGAGGTTGAAATTCGTCTAAACTTATACCTTGAAAAATTAAATCGACATTCAGATACTGATTGATAATACTGTTATCTATAAATTTTAAATTGCTGTATGGAAAAACTCTTTCTAAAATGGTTTTGAAACTTGCATTCTCGATTTTAAAATAATTTATACCATTTTTTTCAACTGTCCTAATACTACCATTTACCTTCCCAACTCCCTCAGATATTTTGATGGTGTAAAAATCATTAGAAATATTGATTTGGGGTCTTAAATTTTGAGAATAACAGTACTTATTACTTAGCAAAATGTATATCAAAAGTAAAAGATGCTTTTTCATGAGAAGTTTTTTTAATGCCCATTTAATTATTTGACAAATTAAAAAATAGTACAAACCTTCCCAAGCGTTTCAAACGTTTGGGAAGGTTTGTACTCGTATAAATTATACAAGTACCAGAGATAAATCCGTTCCTATCCGTCAAATCCGTGTTCCATCATTTCTTCACCTCATAAAACAAAGCCAAGCCTAAAAGCCCAACCATTAAAACAGAGGCGATTAAATCAACTGTTCCACCTTTTTTAACGGTTTCGGGTTCAAATTTAAATTCAATTTTATGCTTCCCGGCGGGGATAACCATTCCTCTCAACACGTAATTAGCTCGTAAGTGAGGTCTGTACACACCATCTACGTATGCCTTCCAGTCAATATTCCCACGATAATAAATTTCTGAGAAAATGGCTAATTGGTCAGTTTTAGCATTGGATTCATACGTCATCAGATTAAGTTTATAATCAGTCAATTTGATTGAATTAGCAGTACTATCAAAAACAATTTTCAAATTTGCCACTTGGTCACCAAAAGATTTATCAACGAAAGCCGTTTGTTTTGGATCAAATTTATCCAAAGATTTCATCTCTTCATCGGCATTTTGTACCAACTTAAATTCCTTTACAAACCACGCATTCCCACAAGCTCCAGGGTTTTGTTGGACAATTGGCTGACCGCCTTGCTGCTGTGCTGGCATGGTGAAATATTTAGTATTCAGCATATTAAATACCGCCATATTATTCTTAGAGAACTGATTTTCAATGAGTTCCTGATAACGACGAAGTTTTGCTCCATGATAACCGCCCAATGATTTATGATAATAGGAAGCCGTGGCATCGTTAGAAAAACCTTGTTGTGAAGCCCCATCAAGCACACGATAATAAGATTTATCCTGTAAGATTTGGTTGTCAAGTGCAGTAGGAGCGAAGAGTTCTTCATATTCAGATTTTGACACAAAATTATCATTATTGAAATAACGCTTGTCCACCGCAAACAAATCAAAAACCACCAAAAGTGTAAGCACGGGATAAAAAATAAAATCCTTAATTTTATTAGTAATCCAAGCCCAAAGCAAACCAGCTGCTAAAATAATTAAGATAAAAGAGCGAAAAGCATCTGAACGCAAAAGAGATTCACGATCTGAAATGATGGCTCTAAGTATCTGTGAATCAGTAGCTTTGTCGCTCGTGATTTGCATGCTCGAATCATTTGCACCTTTGAATGAAAGAAATAATGAAGGCAATAAGGCAAAAATCAATGAAACTCCAGCCGTCAAAGCTAACGAATAAATTAAGGGTTTTTTAAGGGTTTCAAAAGTAGGTTTTTCTTCGCTGATTTGTTTTAACCCTAAAATAGCTAAGGTTACAACCGCCAATTGTGTTAGAGACATAATCATGGTGATGGCTCTAAATTTATTGAACATCGGGAAATAATCGAAAACAAAATAATTAAATGAAGGCAAGTTTTTTCCCCAAGATAACATCGTGAAAATAATAGCGGTAATTAATAACCACCATTTCATTCCTCCACGTACGATAAAAGCCCCTAAAACAAACAAAAACAGAATAATTGCTCCTGCATAATCAACACCGCCCATGATGGGTTGGTCGCCCCAATAGGCGGGACCGTGTTCCACAAATGGTAGAGCATTTTCTTCTGGAATACCCGCTGCAACCATTGTTTTAAGGGTTTCCGATTTTTTTCCGCCCAAATCTCCGCCAGAAGCACCACCGTAGAAATTGGGAATTAATAAAGTACCACTTTCACCAATAC
>JANPIG010001071.1:0-2996 GCA_031424875.1 Cytophagales bacterium | reverse complement strand
CTTGTGAAATAAGCACACGAAAAAAATTGATTCAATAGACTTTCTCTAAATCTAAAAAACTTTGATTCAATCATATCAACGCTCATTTTTAAAGCACATTCGCCTAACAATATTTCCAATTTTGCTTCTGGTATAGATACCCAAAAACGACCATTAAAAACATAAACTACTCCATTATTCATAGCTAATTGATAGCCTAATGATTTAGCTTTTTCCAATACATTTTCTGTAACAAGTACGATGTAATGTTTCTGCTCCAATTTCTTTTCTGGGTCTTCAATAAACTTTCTTCCTGCTAATTTTCTAAAATTAACTTTGGAAACATTTTCTATAATTTTATCAAAAATTTCATCTTGACTATGTTGTATTTCTAAGGTTGAAAAAACCTCTGAAATTTCTTGATTTTCTGCTATCATTTTTGTAATTTTGCCCTTGTCAATAAGGCTTTAAAAATTTAATTTTTTGCCGTGCTACTACAAATAGCACGGATTTTTTTTGTCCTCAATCGTCTGAATATCAATGGTTTTGGCTCTTTGGCGAAAATATCCATTTGTTTGATAATTTCAGAAATATGCTGTGGTTCTCCTTCCATCGTAGTAAAGAAAAAACGCCTTTCCTATTAATGCCATTAAGCACTAAGCGGAAAGACGTTAGGGAATTTTTGGTTTAATTCTGAATGCAAGAAGTAAACCTTCTTTGTGTTTGGGTCGGGTTTGATTTTTTGGATAAACCCCGTGTTTGCCCATTCTTCTAATTTTGAACGACCTATACCCAAACGAAGCATAATTTCTTTGGGCTGTATGTAACGTTCTAAGGGTAGTTGAGTATTTGTACCCCCTAACTTTGATTGGATAGATTTTATTTCTATCATCAATTGTTCTAATAACTTCGTTTGAGTTTCCATTTTACAAATGAATATGTTGTTTAAATGATTTTACGAAGCTAATAAAATTTTTCACGATAAAAAATAATATCGTGAAAAATAATTCAAAAAAAAAGCTTATGATTTATTGAACGGATTTTCGCCCAATAGTTTATCAATAGATTTAATGATTTTTTCACCTGCATACTCTTCAACTTCTCGAATGATTTTTTGTATGAAATTGTCTTTAAACCAACCAATTGCAGTTGGTTCTAAAAAGTCGCATTTTGATAAAATTTTATCATACGTTATCTTGAAATTCCATAACCCTAAATATTCGTTTTGCAATGATACAAACTTTTCATATATCATTTCGTTAGTTGTAAGGCTATAAATTAATAAAAAATGTAACAAACTATCTGCCGTATTTGTCCAATTTAAAGTTTTAATTAGTTCACCATATATACGTGGATATTTTCGTATATTATTTCTTACTGCATCATCAAAAGGTAATTCTTTACCTTCATCATCATTCAAACTTAACCCTTTTTTACGTGCTTCTTGAAACTCTATTTCCTCTTGTTTAGAAATTTCTTCTACAACTAAATAAACCTTTTTTACTAAGGTATTTTCTATTGCTTCATTAAGTGGAATAGATACATTATTGTAAATTGTTGATACATCTTTAAGTATAAATCGCTGATTTTCAAATGGTTTTAAATTTCTTATAATAGCTTCAATCCTATTTTTCTCAACATTGATTGTCTCTTTTTCTTTTTGCAGAAAATAATCAAACTCATCTAATCCAAGGGGAAAATTAATTTTACTTTTAATTTCTATGGTTTGCCCAACAACCATTACACGGATATAAATTGGAAATCTATCTTTTAAATCAGGGGCAAATTTTGGATTAATAACAGGCTTTAATCTTGTATTGAGGTAGTAATTAACCGTAATTTTCCCCTCATTATTTTTCTTGGTATATTTTCGTTTAGTTGCTTCCATTATTTCCAATCAGTATTTTTGAGTGCCTGTATAGTTTGTTCAGGCGTATGTTTTGTATAAATTTGGGTTGTGGCTAAATTCGAGTGTTGCATTTCAGATTGCACAATATTGATAGGTATTTTTTTGTCCAATAGCACCACCGCAAATGTATTTCTTGAATCTTTAAACCGTAATTTTTTGGTAATTCCTGCCCGTTCTGCCAATACTTTTAGGTTTACATTTACCTGCTGTTGCTTCATATTTTTAAATAATATGCTACCATCTTTTTGCATATATTTTAAAGCAAGCCTTTCGGGTTTTCCTCCAAACAACATAGACAAATATTTCACGCCAAATTTTCGGGTTTTGTTAGCTTGGTAGTCAAGTATTAAACCGTCTTTGGTTTGTTGAAAATGATTAGCCTGTACTTTTGCCGTATCGCTATATCTGAGACTCGTGTACGAAGAAAAGAGAAACATATCACGGCATCGCTCCATAAATCGTTCCTTTCTATTCTCTACATCAAAAGTTAAGTTTTCAAGTTGCCGAAGTTCCGCCTCCGTACAAAAACTTGAATAAGCATCTGCTCTGGGTATTTTAAAGTCTTCATAAGGATTGAAAGAAATTAAACGGCTTTTGGTTGCGAGTTTAATGTATGCCCTCACGTTAATATGGTGTCTTTTAATAGTATTGGTATGGAGTTTCTTAGCTTTCAAAAAGAAATCAAAATCCCTAATCATCTGAAAATCAATTTCACAAAATGCAATTTCTGGGCGTAATTCTTTCAGATATTTAAAGGTTAATTTTTTATTTGCAAGCACTACTTTATGTCCTTCTTTTTCTGCTTCGAGTTGCTCCGCAAAGTATTTTGTAAATGATACATTGGTAGGCTCTGGTACGGCTTCGGGTTTATGCAAAAGTTTAAAATCCTTAATGGTAAACCGTCCATTCTTTTGCCTAAACTCTTTCTCAAAACTTCTCAATTCCAATTCCTGCCTTGCACATTCTTGGTTAATCAAATGGTTCTTTGGTCGGTTTTTTAGCTTGCTCCATTCATCAGGCGTTATGCTTATGCCTGTACCCTTGTAACTTGTTTGACCGTCAAGATACATTCTAATCTCAATGGGTGCTTTGTTGTGGGTATCAAGTT
>JANPIG010001070.1:0-1169 GCA_031424875.1 Cytophagales bacterium | reverse complement strand
AAAAGAAACCATAACCAAAAAATTGACGCTCGGGGGGTTCCGAGAACAAAATATTCATCTTACAGCCATCAATATACTAAATTTATTAAGAACAAAATGTCTTTAATCGAAATCATAATGCCCAAAATGGGCGAGAGTATCATGGAAGCCACCGTGTTGAAATGGCTAAAAAATATCGGCGATTATGTGGAAGCTGATGAATATTTGTTGGAAGTAGCAACCGATAAGATTGATACTGAAGTCCCTTCTTCTCATGCGGGAATTTTGACAGAAATTTTAGTGCCAGAAGGAGATGTTGCAGAAATAGGGAAGCCTATCTGTATTATAAAATCGGAAGTTGAAGAAACTAATCATGTAACCAAACCTGTGGAAGTTTCTAATAACTTAGCAAGTGAAATTGAAGAAATTAAAGCTTTGTCCGGTATTAATCTTAATCCAATACCAACACCAGTTTTACATAATAGTGGTTCAAGATTTTATTCGCCTTTGGTGTTGAATATTTGTAAAGAGGAAGGAATATCAAGTGTAGAATTAGAATGCGTAACAGGAACTGGTGCGGATGGACGTGTAACAAAGCATGATATTTTTGCATACTTAGAAAACAAAAAAAGTCAATCTTCTTCAAAGCAAATCACTGAAAGTCAGTCTGTTAAGTCTGTGCCAATTGTGGGTTCTGGTACTGACGAAATTATTGTGATGGACAGAATGAGGAAGATGATTGCCGAGCGGATGGTTGATTCAAAACGTATCGCACCACACGTAACATCTTTTGTTGAAACGGATATGACTATTGCAGCCATGTGGAGGACAGCTATTAAAGATGATTTCAAAAAGCAATTCGGAGAAAATATAACATATACTCCTATTTTGGTCGAGGCCATTGTAAAAGCCATTAAAGATTTTCCTAATATCAATGCGTCAGTGGAGGGGGATAAAATTATTGTCAAGAAAAATATTAATATTGGTATGGCGGTTGCTTTGCCCTCTGGAAATTTGATAGTTCCCGTTATTCACAATGCCGACCAGTATGATTTAGTAGGTTTGACCAAAAAAATCAATGATATCACGAAACGAGCCAGAGAAAATAAGTTAAAACCAGCAGATTTGGAAGGTGGAACCTACACTTTTTCAAACATCGGTACATTTGGAAATATCATGGGTACGCCCAT
>JANPIG010001069.1:0-2461 GCA_031424875.1 Cytophagales bacterium | reverse complement strand
CAATGCCCTTAAATTTACGAAACCAGACATCCCTGTTATTATTTCCGTAAAATGCAGAATGGCATCTCCTTTAGAAGTAAAAGAGAATACAGCACTTTTTCCTTTTAATAATTATTATAAAATTGTCGTAACTGATAATGGAATTGGTTTAGAAGAGGAATATGCAGAAAGAATATTTGCCCTCTTTCAACGTCTTCACGGACGCTCTGAATATGAAGGAACAGGCTTAGGTTTGGCAATTTGCCGAAAAATTGTGGAAGGACATCAAGGGCAGATTAAAGCAGCAGGTGCTTTGGGAATAGGAGCAGAGTTTACCATTTATTTACCAGAATTACAAAATATCATTAATTAATGAAGCAAGAAAATAACCCTTTAATTTTAATTGCAGACGACGACGAAGATGATCGTATGTTTACTAAAGAGGCGTTTGACGAAAATTTTAAGGAAAAGGAAATTCGCTTTGTAAATGACGGAGTAGATCTTTTAGATTACCTTAGAAGACTTAATAAATATGCAGACCCGGCATCAAGCCCCCGGCCAAGTATTATTTTGTTGGATTTGAATATGCCCAAAATGGATGGTAGAGAAGCCCTAAGAGAAATAAAATCTGACCCGAAATTGCGTTCAATTCCTGTGGTAATATTAACAACTTCTAAAGCAGATCAAGACGTTCTCAAAACGTACGATATGGGGGTTAACTGCTTCATTACTAAGCCCGTATCTTTTGCGGATTTTGTAGAATTAACCCGTACCATAGGGCATTATTGGTTTGAAATTGTTAAACTCCCTAACTATATAGATTGATGCAAAAAAATAAAATTAGCTTGTTATTAGTTGATGACGATGAGGATGATTTTTATCTAACCTCCGATTATCTAAGGGCAATTAAAACCATGGAATTTGAAATTTCATGGGCAAAATCATTTAATGAAGCCTTAGAACATCTGGAACATTGTCACTTTGACCTGTGCTTCTTCGACTTTTTGTTGGGAGCAAAAACAGGTTTAGATTTATTAAAAGTAGCACTTCAAAAAAATGTTAATTGCCCCATAGTTTTATTAACGGGTAAAGGCGACAATCAAGTAGATATTGAAGCCATGCGATTAGGTGCCATGGATTACTTGGTGAAAAGTACACTTGATACCGAAAAGCTTGACCGTTGTATTAGGTATGCTATCGAACGTTCAGAAGTACTGAGACGGACTCGTGAAAATGAAAACCGCTTACGCCGTATTTTTGCTCAGTTAAAAGATGCCGTCATCTTGAACCGCCCTAATACAGAATCATTCTTTTATTTTAACCAAGCTACGCTTGATTTGTTGGGTTTTGATGAAGAAGAAATGGTCGATAAAGGGATTGAAAACCTATTGGCATATCCATTAACTTGGGAGAAAAATGCCGACAACCTTAAAGAAAAGGGGATTATTGAAAATTTAGAAATGTGGTTTTTGCGTAAAAATGGGGAGCGTGTTTTATGTTCAATGCATGCAACTATGCACGAAGACAGCGAGAATCAACCTTACTATTTAATGGTAATTCAAGATATTACGCAAAGGAAAAGGGCAGAAAGAGAAAATATTTTATCAGAAAAATCTGCCTCAACTGCTCGCTTGGCTCGAGCATTAGCTCATGAAGTACGTAATCCTTTAACTAATATCCATTTAGCTCTCGACCAACTTCAACCAGAACTCCTGGATGAAGACCATAAATTATTTGCCGATATTATCCGCCGAAACGGACAGCGTATTAATACACTTATCACCGAACTCTTAAATTCTTTTCGTCAGCAAGAAACATCTATGCAGACTATTTCTGCGCATGAATTATTAGACGAAATTTTAGTAGATGCTGCTGATCGCATGAATTTGAAAAAAATTAGTTTAGTAAAAGATTATGGCGAAGAGGTTATATTGAAGTTGGATATCCCAAAGATAAAAATTGCTCTTTTAAATTTAATTTTAAATTCAATTGAAGCCATGCAAGAAAATGTAGGTGAATTGAAAATATCAACTTCTCAAACAGGAAAATTGCTATCTATCAAAATAAAAGATAATGGTGTAGGTATTAGTGAAGAAAATATTAATCGTCTATTTGAACCCTATTTTACTTCAAAACCCAATGGAATGGGTTTAGGCTTAACGGCCACATTAAGTATTTTACAATTGCACAGAGCTACAGTAGAAGTAGAATCAGAGGTAGGAAAAGGATCCACTTTTACAGTTGCTTTTCCAGTATAAAAAATAAATCCCCACAAGTTTTTTGTTTGTGGGGATTTATTTTTAAGAATGTATCTCAGTAGAGGAATTACTAACTATCTCTGGGGTTATATGTTTACGAAATAAGGCTCGAGTGATTTCGATAATGGTTAGTAATGCTACTAAACCAATTCCAAATACTGCTGTCCAAACGATAAAACGCTCGTAAATAGTGTAAATAGGATGATAATATACTTCATAAAATC
>JANPIG010001068.1:0-1295 GCA_031424875.1 Cytophagales bacterium | reverse complement strand
GAACAGGAACTCACTGAGGTTATGCGTCAAGATGCTGGTTCGGGGATTTTATTCAATGCTACAAATCTGCGAAATTTATTTAAATCTGAATCCACGCAAATAAGTTTTACGACTAAAGGCTTTAGAGATTTTTTCAAAATGACAGGCGAAAAATTGGAGGATGGTTTGAATTATGCCTACCGAAAATTTGACCGTGAAAACACCATTATTCTTACTCGTTCCAATAAGACTGCCGTTCAGTATAATCGTTATATTAGACAGCGAATTTTTGCGCAGGAAGATGAGCTTGCCACGAGTGATTTATTGATGATTGTGAAAAATAATTATCATTGGCTTGGGGAAGATTCGCCCGCTGGATTTTTGGCGAATGGTGATTTTGTAGAAATCATGAAAATGCGTGGCGTGGAAGAAATGCATGGTTTTAGATTTACTACCTTGACGCTAAGGCTTTTAGATTATGATGAACATCCACACATTGAGGCAAAAGTATTAATGGACACATTATATTCAAATACGCCTGCCTTATCAAGAGAAGAAAATAAAGCTCTTTACGAATCTGTCTCGATGGATTATGCTCACATTGTCAATAAAAAAGAACGCAATGAAGCCATCCGCAAAGACCCTTATTTGAATGCGCTTCAAGTTAAATTTGCTTACGCTCTCACCACTCATAAATCGCAAGGGGGACAGTGGAGTGCAGTCTTTATCGACCAAGGCTATTTGACCGATGAATTAATCAATGAAGATTTTATTAGATGGTTATATACCGCCATCACTCGGGCAACGCATGAGGTGTTTCTATTAAATTTTCATAAGGAGTTTTTTGAGGATGCAGCAATTGAAAGTTGATAATAGTACCACAGGCTTTGGCCTGTTAAATTCATAAATTGACTAAATAATTTACAAACTAAAGACTATTAAATTCATAAATTGACTAACTAATTTACAGGCTAAAGCCTGTGGTACAAAAACCCAAAAACATGAAATTTCTCTTATACGGTGCCACAGGATATACTGCAGGTTTAGTTATCAAACACGCTACAAAATTTAGCATTACACCCGTACTTTCAGGCCGTAATGAACAGACTATCAAAGAATTAGCTAATATTCATCATTTAGAATATCGTATTGCCGATTTGGATAATGCGGCTCAATTGGATACTGTTTTGAAGGATTTTACGGTTGTTTTGCACTGTGCAGGACCATTTTCTAAAACCGCCAAACAAATGCAATTGGCTTGCTTGCGGACGGGTGTACATTACTTAGACATCACGGGCGAAATTGAAGTTTTTGAG
>JANPIG010001067.1:0-1743 GCA_031424875.1 Cytophagales bacterium | reverse complement strand
ACCCAATTTCATGAAACCATAAAAGTGTGTGTCTAAGCGACGACGACCAATTTTGTCTCCCCCTGGCGATGGAATTCTTCCGCTTTTAAAACGAGCCAAAGTGGGTCCCAACAACATGACAGACCCTCTTAAAGCAGCGGCTTTTTTCTTATAGGTTTCTGAATTGAGGTAATCCATGTTAACATTTGAGGCATCAAATTGTATGGAAGAGTTACTCAATCGTGTACATATTACCCCCATATCTCCCAACAGGTCAATGAGCTGATTTACATCACGAATGTTTGGAATATTGTGAATTGTTACGGGTTCTTTGGTCAAAACCACAGCACACAGAATCTGCAATGCTTCGTTTTTTGCTCCCTGAGGAATTATTTCTCCCTTCAAATGGAGACCGCCTGTTACTTTAAAAGATGCCATTAATTAAGTTATTTGTTATCAGATATTGATTATAAGTTACTGGTTAGAAGTCAAATACAAATGCCCAACAACCAATCACCAATAACTATCTTCTATTTCTATTATCATTACGTCCGCCTCCTCCGCTGTTACTACGTCCGCCATCGTTGCCCCTTCCGCCACTATTGTTTCTTCCACCGTCATTACTTCTTCCGCCTCCACTTCTTCCTCCGTCATTTCTACCTCCTCCATCATTACGTCCTCCAAAATTCTGACGGCCACCACCATTATTACTTCCCCCTCTATTATCACGTCCCCCACGGTTGTCTCCTCTTCTATCGTTTGGTAAATCTTTATTACCTCCCCCTGAATTACGAAGATTTCCTAAAGCTGAGTTCCCAGAAATTTCTTGTACTATTTGCCCTAAATTCCCTTGAGATAGTTCCATAATATGTCCCCAAATCACTACATCATCCACGACTTCACGATTCCAATTTTGATAAAAAGTTTTCATCAAACGGGCGATGTGCGCCACTAAGATACGTTTTTCATTTTCGTCAGGCTCTGAAACTGCTCTTGCAATTAGCAACTCTACATTCCGACCGTAATAACGGTGTTTTAAATGCTGAGTATTGTAAGGAACGGTCTTGGGTTTCTTTCCAACAGCATCAGGTGAAGGAGGTGGAAAAGGGCTTTCAACATCTAACTTAAAATTGGACATGATGTATAAATCATCCCACAGTTTATTCGTATAGTCCTGGCTATCACGCATATTAGGATGGACTTGACGCATCAATTCCACTAATAAATAGGCATATTTTGTGCGTGTATTTCTATCTTGAACCGTCATGATGTGGTTCACTAATTTCTGGACATTGGTTCCGTATTCTTTCATATTCATTTAGTGATTGCTGAAGTGTGATGAGAGAATAGAATAAAAAAAAATCTCTAACATCTATCACAATCTTCTAAAATCACCGCTAATTTGTCTATTTGACAAAAATAGAAAATTTAGGTCGGATTTTTAGTATTAATCTATAAATCTTGTTGAAGGAAATCTTTGCCGAGTATTAATAAGTTTTAGCTTTATACTATTAAATTGATGTAACTCGTTGACAATTATCGTATTTCAAAATCAGTTTTTTAAAATGGCGTAATTTTTGAGGAAAATTTCTTTATTCTTCACATTGAAGGTAATCGAACCGTTAAATAGTCTTCATAATAAAATATACCGCCACATGTTAAAAAAAATAGTAATACTGAGTTTTGTACTTGGTTTCATTGTCTATCATTTCATTTATGCTCAAAGCATTCAGTATGAACATCTTACCTTGAAGACTGAACAGT
>JANPIG010001066.1:0-1075 GCA_031424875.1 Cytophagales bacterium | reverse complement strand
ACTTTTTTATTGAAAACAAACAATCGTAAATGTTATATTATTTTGAATGTCCGATTCTTAAGCGGACTTAATTCTAATCCAATAAATAAAAATCAAAATATGAAAAGTGCCTTTCAGTGTTCGGGAAGGCACTTTTTTAGTTTATGATCTTCTAATTATAAAAATAAGAATATGTTATTGACTAATTTTTTTACTAACTTTCATACATTAATCACCATTAAAAACAATACTTCTAATGAAATTAAATGTAATTATTGTTAATGTCATTTTCTTAATTGGTCTTATCCCCGCAGGTTTTGGAGCATTTATGTCAGTATTTTTATTTGATGCTCCTGGTTCTGAAAATAACAGTAAAACTTGGTTTTTAGCGGGTTGCCTTTTGGCTCTTCCCGTGCTAATCGTCATTACCCAACTTATATCTTGGATAGCATTTAGCAGACAAAATTTTGATTTAGCCTTAAAAATCAATGCGATTCCAACTATTGATTTTATACTAATCGTAATTATTTTTGCCGGCATTGGTAATTTTTCGGGCAAATAGTATAAGAAAATAAACCTCTTTAAATGAATATTTTGTAATACATTTCAAGCGATTGGAATGTATTTTTTGTTAATCGAAACTGTTTGTAACTTTGCAGAGTTTTAAACTAAAACGGTTGTCCGATAATTTTTGTACACACAAAATTTCTCAAAGTTTTCACAGAGTTATACAAAGAAAAATACTTTTTTAACTCTACGGCAGGCGATCCTGTGAAATCTCTGTGAGACTTCGTGTCAAGAAAAATTATCAGAGAACTACTTAAACCTACCTATAAAACTCAAAATGTTTTGAGTCAAAGGGTATTAATTAAAAGCAACATGAAAAAATTATTTTACGCAATCTTGGCATTAGTATTTGTAAATGCTGGCGTATCGGCTCAAGGTATTAAAACTCCTGCCCCAAGCCCCACCCAAACTATTAAGCAAGATTTTGCTTTGTCATCAATTGAGATTGTTTATTCACGCCCAAATATGAAAGGTCGTGTAGTTTTCGGTGATTTAGCTCCTTATGGTAAATTATGGAGAACAGGTGCCA
>JANPIG010001065.1:0-6458 GCA_031424875.1 Cytophagales bacterium | reverse complement strand
CGAAGGAGTATTTTGGGATTGGATATCATCATTTAGAGAGATTAGTGTTTGTTTAAAATAAGAGTTTTCATCATTAAAGTAAACTTCTTGTCTCGTACTACAGAGCATTTCATAAAAAAGTAATTCTTAATCAATACTTATTTCAAAACCTCCAAATTATCAATAGCGAGTGTTTTAAAACCCTCGTTATTGATAATTTGGGAAACAGTCGAATGTTAATATCACCACTTTTAATAGTCTGATTTTTCAAAATTGAATGGTTTTATAAAGAAGCCTTCTTCCGTACTACATTTTATTAAGTTTGCAAATAAAATTTCACATTATTTGTAAAATATTCACTTAAAAAACTATTCAACTATGAACCCTTCATCAATCTTTTCATTTGCCAATTCCTTTGTGCTTTTGGGCTGGATTTTATTAATCTTTTTGCCCAAATGGAAGCACACCCAAACCACTATTTTGAACGGAATTATTGTACTCTTTTCTATTTTGTACGCCTATTTGCTCTTGAAAGATATTGCAACTTTCAACATGGATAGTTTTAGCACTTTGGCGAATGTAAAAGTATTATTTCAGAATGATAATGCGGTTGCTATGGGTTGGATTCACTATTTGGCATTTGATTTATTTGTGGGAGCATATATCGTAAAAAAATCACAACAATTACAAATTTCACGGTTACTTTATACGTTGCCATTGCCATTTACTTTTATGTTTGGTCCCGTGGGTTATCTTTTGTTTTTTATCATTAAAACTATCAAGACCCAATCTTTTCATGAAACTAATTAAAGAGATTTTTAGCAGAAATCCACTTTTGGCAAAGATGGGACTAATCTTTTTGATTTTGGCAATTTTCCTCGGTTTGTATGCAACCGTTAACACCAAGACGGTTTTAGGCATTAATTCCATGATAAAACCCCTGAAATTTGCTTTGAGTACATGGGTGTATGCGTGGACGATGGCGTATTTGCTTTTTTATGTAAATAACCAAAGCAGAGTAAAATGGTATTCTATTTTAGCCACCGTTGTCATGTTATACGAAAACGGCGTAATTACTATTCAGGCTTTCAGAGGAAAATTATCGCATTTCAATCAATCGGAACTCGTAGGCGGCATTTTGTATGCTATCATGGGTGTAATGATTGTTTGGCTCACTACTGCCACCTTGGTGATTTCGCTAAGATTTATCTTCCAAAAAACGAGTACCATAAGCAAGCCTTTTGCACTTTCTATAAAAATTGGCTTACTATTTTTTGTAATTTTTAGCTTTATGGGAGGCTATATGAGCATGATTAACTCGCACAATGTAGGGGGCAAAATTGGCGAATCGGGACTTACCTTTTTGAATTGGAGTACGCTTTTTGGAGATTTGAGAGTGGCTCATTTTTTTGGCATTCATTCGCTACAAGTTATTCCATTATTGGGTTTCTTTATTTCTACCAACATTAAAAGTGAGTCGAAAGCGAGCCTATTTATTTGGCTTGGTTCAATTATTTATTTGGTTTTTATTTGCTTTACGTTGATGCAGGGTCTTCGTGGAGTTCCGCTTGTTTAGGCAACTTACAATCAAATTTATCAATACTCCACCCCCCGTTTCTTCAAATAATCAGCCACATTAAAACTATGTCCGTCCATAATTTCAACGTCTTTGTTCCAGTCCATAGTTTCCCAATTTTTTTCTTGGGTTGAAACCGTTACTTTTCCTACGCTTGTGATAATCCATATTACTTTTTCGACCCCAAAATTGAGGAGTTTCTGAGTTTTTTTGTAGATATATCCCAACTCGGTCAAATCTTCATATTCTGCCTTCACATCTATTTCAATAGCGATTTTAGGAGGAACATCAGTATATTTTGTAGAAATCATGGATGGTTTCAACACCGCTTGGTCATAAATAGCAAGGTCGTTGGCAAGGTTATTTTTATGGTCAAGATTGATACCTGCTTCGTTGATTAATACGAAATAAATATCTTCGTCAATGAATTGGAACATTGTTTTAGCAAGATAAAATGCTATCAATGATTGTAAAGAACTTCTACATAAAATTTCTTCCAATGTTTTCTTACCTGATAATACTTGTTTATATCCTTTACGATAAATGGGTTTACCATCCATCATTTCATACACGAGAGATTTTGAAATATTCTTAGGAGAAATTACTAAGGGCAACCTTCTTGCTTTTTTGGGACGTTCTAAGGTTATGACCATTTGCTATGCTGTGTAATTTTAATACAATTCAATAAAAATAACTGAAACCCGAATCACTTTCGCAAAATCGCTACCCCAACATTACAACTCAAACACTTTTTTGCCACACAAAAATGATTGAACCACTCAATACTCGCTTGTGAATCAAAGGCTGATTTTATGAGTAAACCCATTGATTGCCAATGCTTTGTGATTTTATTTTCTTCCGAAGGCAGTTCCTCCAAGAGCCTAATAGCTTTCTCTAAATACTCTCGATTATCTTTGTGATTGGCGTAAGAAACCAAGAGCGGAACAACAGTATTTATCACAATATTTTCTACCGAGGCATCACCCAAAGTCGGTACATTTCCTTCTGACGATTTCCCAAAAACGTAATGTTTTATCCAATATTCAGATTGCTTTATTTTTAGGATTTTACCAAAATTCTTTACGTCTTCCAAATGAATGAGAACTGAAAAAAGATTGGCATTTTCTTGAATGAATTTAGCAAATTGAGCCAAACGAACCGTGGGGAAATTGGCAGGACGAAGCCTAAGGTATTTCCATTCATGTTGTCCTAAAATATGGTTTTGGAGTTGATATTTAGCCTTGAGAAAATGAAATTCTTTTTGGAGAGAAAAACGGTATTCATCCCAATGTTCAAGGTCATCTTCGGGGTTGTTTAGAAAACCTGCTACTCCAAAAATCAAGGCTTCAATTTGTGTAAGATTGTCTCGATGTTTTTGTAAAACTTTCAAGGGTAAATTTTTAGCCAATTGCAAAAAAGGTTGGGCATTGAGTTTGAAACCAAAGTTTTTTGCCAAAGTTTGATAAGCCGTTTCTTCCCAATCAGAATTATTTTCAATCAACGACTCACTGATTATCAAAGACTTATCTTGCAACCTTTTCATCAACACCTTATCCAGCATCATCATTTTCTGAATATCATCCACTTCCACAAACTGATGCTGGCAGGGCATTTCAGTTTTGGCATTCATCAAACTCTGATATTTTTTCAACAGATTTTTATCCGTTCTTTCTCGCAAAGTTAAGGTTGGGATTTTTGTACCATCCTTTCTAAAAATAGGTTTGTCGTCTTCCCAAACCAAGTGCAGAATCACGTTTTGATAGGACGCATCCGACTGGTGTTCATGCAAATTCCAATCGGAAGATTTTACGTGAATTTCCACGCTTCCCGCCCATTCAACATCTCCAATCATAAGACGTGCATCTTGAAAATCAGCTCCAGAGTCGGTGTTTATTCTGCCAATTTTTAGAACTTCAATTCGTTCATTATCAGTAGTTTGCAGGTTATTTTTATCAAAATATTGAAATTGATAAAGGAAGTGCAGGAAGAATTCAGACATTTGATTTGAGTGGTTTGGCAATATACTTTGAATAAAAATCCAAATTAATTTCTATTTTTGATGAAAGCAATTAAAGTTTATAAAAGCATTCGTTATACAAGTAGGGAGACTAACTATTCTTATTAGTTTGGGCCTTGAAGAGGGCCATCAAATGACGATGTAGCTTTATTTGCTTTGAAGACTATCAGACGATGGAAAATATTTTATCATTTATGGAAAGAAATAGGTCACCTATATAAATTTATTATTAAAAATTTGTATTTATTTTACATCGAAATGCTTAATCCATCTTTTGATACCGACCAAGAAATTCTTGAACACCTTTCTAAAGGTGATGTTCGGGCATTTGATTTTTTGTATCAACATTATTTTTCAAAATTGTACGGGGCAGTTTATAAGCGTTTGCAAAATAGAGAATTGACGGAAGAAGTTGTCCAAGAATTATTTATTTCACTTTGGGAACGTCGAGCAGTTTTGTCCATTTCTACCACTATCGAAGCCTATCTTTTTTCTTCGGTAAAATACCTTGTCATTGCCCAGTACAAAAAAAATAATCTTTTTGAAAAATATTCTAATAGTCTGAATCCCGAGGCTGATGATGATAATTTCACAGAGCAAGCCGTAGCTTTTGACGAATTGAATGAAGCTTATCAAAATGCCTTAAAATTACTTCCAGAACGTTGTAGAGAAGTTTTTATATTAAAAAGGAGTGGGCTATCTCAGCGTGAGATTTCTGAAAAAATGGACATTTCTGAAAAAACCGTAGAAAATCAAATGACTAAAGCTTTGAAGATTTTAAGAGAGGCTTTGAGTGATTATACGGTAGCAATTGGCATGAGTACTACACTTTTTTTTATCTCCACATAGGGGAAAATCTCTCCCCGATTCACTTAGTCTTTGAAAGCCCCAACAAATGAGACTAAATCAAGAAATAATTGAAAAATACCTCAATAACCAATGCTCAGAAGGTGAACAGGTTTTAGTGGAAGCATGGTATAAATCTTTCGAGCATAATTCCGATGGTATTAGCGAGATGAATGACGATGAACGTGAGGAATTAATCCAGCGGGTTCGTTTAAATATTGAAAGAAAAATTAAGCCTGTTCAACTCTATACACCTCCTCGTTGGGTTTGGTATGCTTCGAGTATGGCGGCTATGTTATTGATTATCATTGGATTATCATTTTATTTTAATCCAAAAACTGATCATAATTTTTCCCACATAAAGTCTGATATTCCTTTATCGGATTGGGCAAAATATGAAAATTCTTCGGCAAAAATCCTAAAAATATCTCTTCCCGATGGTTCATTGGTTTGGCTTCAACCTAAAACCCAATTGTCTTATAATCAATCAGATAGGGTTTATAGACAAGTGAATCTAAAAGGTGAAGCCTTCTTTGATGTGAAACGAGATGAAACCCGCCCTTTTTTGATTTATTCAGGTAAAATGACTACCAAAGTTTTAGGGACAAGTTTCAACGTAAAAGCATATCCCGAAACGGAAAAGTTTGAAGTTTCTGTGGTTACCGGTAAAGTTTCTGTAATGAACGAATCTGAAAAAGAGGTTTTTGTTACCCCAAAACAGCAAGTTGTCTTAGAAACTCATTCTGATGTATTGATTATCAACGAGTTACCTAAAGACAAAACCTTCTATTGGGAATTGGCTTCGCTGACTTTTGATAACTCTTCTATGCAAAATGTAGTTGACAATATTGAGAATAATTTCAACGTAAAAATTCACTTGAATCCAAAATTAAAAAACTGTCGTTTGAGTGGAAACTTTGATCAAGAACACCTTTCAACCATTCTCGAAATTATCTGCAAATCCATTGATGCTGAGTACGTTATGGATGGAGAGGAGATATATTTGAAAGGGGAAGGATGCGATTGATAGTTAACAGTAATTAATTTTTTCTAAAAATTCATATATTATTATCTTAAAGTACTCAATATTAAAAACCATTGAATCATTAATATTTAAAAACAATCCCAATGAAGCAATCTCTATTCTCCAAGCAAACCATGCTCAGAATCACAAAATTCACCATTACACAATACTTTTTGTTTGCTTTTTGCTCGGTGATAGCATTAGCTCGTCCTGTAAAGGCACAGCAAATTTTGAACCGTGAAGTATCGGTAAAAATGGCAAATGTGAGCTTGAAAACAATTTTACAGGAAATCGAAAAGCAAACGAATGTACATTTTGTATATAGTAATAATGCCGTAAAAACTAATATGAATGTTAGCCTACAAACGTCTAATGAGCCTTTGATAACGGTTTTGCCAAAATTATTATTACCAAATCTTCTTCGGTATGAGGTGGTAGAGGAGCAAATTGTTTTGAAAAAAATTAAGGAACAATCTGCTTTTATTTCAGGTGAGAAAGAAAGCATTTCTATAATCGTAGAAGATAAAGTTTCTGGAAAAGTTAAGGCCGATAAAGGTGAAGTTTTACCGGGCGTCAGTGTATTCGTAAAAGGAACTTCCAAAGGAACAGTAACGAATAATGATGGAGATTTTAGTGTTGTTGCAAAGGTGGGTGATGTCCTAATTTTTTCATTCATTGGGTTTGAAAAACAAGAAGTAAGTGTTACGGATGCGAATCAAATATTGAATATAACATTGAAAGAAGACGTTTCACAATTGGGCGAAGTGGTGGTGATTGGGTCTCGTTCAACGGTTGCTCGTACAAATGTGGAACGCCCAGTACCTGTTGATGTTATCTCGGCAAAAGAGTTGCAAACTACGGGTCAAACAGAATTGGGGCAACAAGTTCAATTCATGTCTCCATCGTTCAATTCAGCAAAAAATGGTATCAATGGTGTTGCCAATTATGCTGACCCAGCCTCCTTAAAAGGACTTTCGCCTGACCAAATGCTGGTTTTGATTGACGGAAAACGTCGT
>JANPIG010001064.1:0-14164 GCA_031424875.1 Cytophagales bacterium | reverse complement strand
TTTCCTTCACATCAGATTATCAAAAAAGGAGAGATTAGTAGAGCATTTAGAGGCGATGAAAACCGTCTGCAACAAGTAATTATCAACTTACTCACCAATGCCATCAAATATGCTCCGAATAGTTATGAAATTTTAGTAGATATTAAAGAGGATGAACATAAATTGACAGTATCAATTACAGATAAAGGAATTGGAATGTCCAAAAATCACTTAGAAAAAGTTTTTGACCGATACTACCGAGCCCAAGAACATGCTATTCAGTTTCAAGGTTTGGGTATAGGGTTGTATATTTCGTACGATATTGTAAAACGGCACGGGGGTAAAATGTGGGCAGAAAGCGAATTGGGCAAGGGCAGCACATTTCGTTTTACACTACCATTTGTGAGTAATATAGATTAAAGGATAGTAGTATATCCTTTAATCTATATTTATTTATACAATAAATTCTTACTATTTCAAAAACAAAGCCATAAAAAATCATTTTAATTTATGATAATGATCAAGAGATTTTGTTGTGGTGTAAAATTATTTTAGAGACGTATTATTATACCGTTCAAACGCTTTCAAGTTGCGATGATGTCGTTACAGATGTAAGAAATCTAAAGTTTGATTTTATTATATTGGATTTGTGGATACCAGAATTAGGAGGCGAAAAAGCCCTATAAATTTTGAAAGACCATGCTGATATAGAACAGATTTGCCACACAACATATGCCGATGAATTTATTGCTAAACCCTTTGATTTAAAGGCATTTGTTGCAATTATAAAAAATCATATTCAATAAATATTTGTTAGGTTTTAAATTGGAAAGTTGTTATAATTTTTCGCATTTGTTGGTGTTGAACAGACTTGTTCAGACCAACAAAGATGAAAAGTAGAAAAGTAAAAATGTATTTCGGGTAGTTATCGCTACAAAAATATAGGAGAATGGCGAAAATCAAGTAAGAAGTTACGCTATTATCCATAGATGTTGTAGATTAAATTAAATTTAACTATATCTAATATGCTGATTTTCAATACTTTAAATAAGTTTATTATTTTAATGTATTTGAACATTTATCCTAAATAATAACTACCTTTGCCAAGATAATTAAAAGCCTTATATAAGCAACACGCCAAAAGCTATTACGAATTTATTTGCTTCTATTTTAACCCATGTTATCCACAACCACTCTTTAAAGCCTTGCCTCCATCTTTTAATATCGGCAACTGATAAAAATTCCCTCTCAAAAAATTCCTAAAAAGATATTTTTGATCATTTTCAATGTTCTCATAGACTTTGGGATTTATTGAATGTGCCCGTTTATCAATGCGGTATAAAACACTTAAAACTATGTCTAATTCTGAAATAAATAAGCCTAAAATATTCTCACAAAATCTTTTTCCTGTAGTAGGAATTGGGGCATCCGCAGGGGGCTTAGATGCCTTCAAAAAGTTGATTGCCACCATTCCCGAAGACTCAGGAATGGCGTATATCTTGGTACAACATCTTCATCCCCAACATGATAGTGCTTTGCCCGAAATCCTGCAAAAGATTAGTAAAATTCCTGTCATCGAAATTAGCGATAATGTAAAGGTAAGCCCCAATAATATTTATGTGATTCCTTCTAATAAAATGCTCATTGCTACAGACGGTATCTTAAAATTGAGTCCGAGAGAAGCTAAAAATAAAATAAATCTACCCATTAATGTTTTCTTTTCGTCTCTTGCCGACGTTCATCAGGCACACGCCATTGGGGTGATTTTATCGGGTACGGGAGCAGATGGTACGGCAGGTTTAAAAGATATTAAAGATAACGGCGGACTCACCTTAGCTCAAGACCCCTCTACTTCCAGTTATGATGGAATGCCTCAGAATGCTATTGATGCAGGCATTGTAGATTTTATTATGGCTCCAGAAAAAATTTCGGAAAAATTGATGGAGCTACGTCAAGTCTTTACCATAGATGCTGTGGACGGTTCTGGCACGGTAAAGGATAAAATTAATGAAGATGGTTTTCGACAAATATTGGCATTGTTGAGAGTGAGAGTAGGCGTTGATTTCAACTTTTATAAGCAAACTACCGTTCGCCGCCGTATCATTCGTCGAATGTTGATGCTACATCTGGAGAGTATAAAACAATATGTTGGTTATCTAAAAGAAAATAAAACAGAATTAGATGTTTTGTTTCAAGATTTACTCATTCCCGTTACTTCATTTTTTAGAGATAGCGCCACTTTTAACACATTATGTGAAACAGTTTTTCCCGAAATACTCAAAAATAAGCAAGCAAATGTTCCGCTTCGTTTTTGGATTGCGGGTTGTTCTACGGGGCAGGAAGCCTACTCCATCGCTATGTGTTTGCATGAGTATATGAGCGAGCATATCTCTACCATAAAAGTTCAGATATTTGCTACTGATCTTTCTGAAATTGCTATCAAAAAAGCCAGAAATAGTGTATATTCCAAAAAAGAATTAGAAGGGGTTTCAAAAAGGCGATTAGAGCTTTTTTTTAATAAAATAGATGGGCATTATCAAGTTAAAAAATCGGTACGAGATATGTGTATTTTTGCGGTACATAATTTTGTTAAAGACCCCCCTTTTGCCAAAATGGACTTTATTAGTTGCCGCAATGTACTGATTTACTTAGAACCCTTTTTACAGAAAAAAGCGCTCAATTTGTTTCATTACGCTCTAAATGACAAAGGAATTTTACTATTGGGCAAGTCAGAAACTACGGGAAGCACAGCAGATGTATTTATCCCTTATGGCAAAAAAGACAAGTATTTTATCAAAAAATCAGTAACGGGTAAGTTTATTAATCTTAATGCTGAAAGGAGAGAAATTACTTATAACGACAAAAGTTACTTTATGAGAATCAAAGAAGGGAAAACAGAAGATTTTCAAAAAAATGCTGATGATGTTTTATTGCAAAGATATACGCCCGTAGGCGTGGTAGTGAATGAACAGTATGACATAGTAGAGTTCAGAGGAGCAACGGGAGAATATTTAGAACCTTTGTCGGGTAGGGCGAGTTTAAATGTGATGAAAATGGCAAAGGAAGGATTGTCCTTTGAAATACGCAATGCCCTTCATCAAGTTAAAACTACCAAAGAATCTTTTATCAGAGAAGGAATACCCATCAATGCGGGCAAAAAAATAGTAACCCTTGAAGTTGTTCCTTTGCTCAATACCCTTGATTTACATTTTCTGATTCTTTTTCGCAATACAATTGATTTTGTTTCAAACGAAGAGATTATCGAAAAAGGGCATCTGAACCCATCAGCTGAAAGTAAAGATATACTTAATCGTATTCTTCAATTAGAAAAAGAATTGGCTCAGGCTCGGGAAGATATGCGGAGCATTACGGAGGAACAAGAAGCTGCTAACGAAGAACTTCAAAGCTCCAACGAAGAGTTGCTCAGTGGAAGCGAAGAACTCCAAAGCCTCAACGAAGAGTTGGAAACCAGCAAAGAAGAACTTCAAAGCACTAATGAAGAGTTGATTACGGTAAACCAAGAACTCTATGAACGCAATGAAGAACTCAATCAAAGTCGCAGACTTGCTGAAGCCACCCTTATTGTGCTGCACGAACCACTATTGGTATTGGATAAGAATTTTATGGTCAAAAGTGCCAATAATGCCTTCTACAAAATCTTTGATATAACTGAGGATAAAACCATTGGCAAAAATTTATTTACTCTACAAGGCAATAGTTGGGATATTCCTGAACTACGGAAAGAACTGAGTAAAGGGCAGCAGAATAAAGGGCACAGGGTAGATGTAGAAATTACTTTTACCTTTCCCACCATGGGCGAAAGAATTATCTGCGTAAATATTCAGCCCATGAACCGAGAAAATGGTGAGCAATTGGTTCTCTTGGCTTTAGATGATATTACCCTCCGAAAAAATGCCGAAAAACTCCTTGCCAGTGCAGCCATTGGGGTATTGAAAAGCCACGATATTCTGTACAGCTTTTTGATGGAAACTCCTGCTTTATTTGCTATTCTGAAAGGTCCAGATCATGTTTTTGGATTTGCTAATCATCAATATCTTCAATACACGGGCAATCGAGATATTTTAGGCAAAAGATTGGTAGAAGCCTTACCAGAAATGAAAGAGCAAGAATTTGTACATATCATAGACCAAGTTTATCAAACGGGTGTATCTTATATAGGTACCGAGATGCCCGCTTTAATTACACAAAAGGACGGAACCATAAAACAGGTTTTTATCAATGTAAATTATCAAGCTATTAAGAACAAACAGGGTATTATAGAAGGTATTTTAGTGTTTGCTTATGATGTAACTGAACTGATTGTGAACAGAAAGCATCTGAAACGCAATGCCGACATGATTGAAAGTATGTATATGTACTCCACAGCGTATATGGGTACGTTGATGGGTCCAGATTATACTTATACTTTTGTTAATGAATCTTACCAAAAACTCTTTGGCACACGTCAATTGGTAGGTAAACCTATTTTTGAAGCCCTTCCTGAACTTGCAGGACAGGGTTTTGATACCATTTTTAAAAATGTACTTACAACGGGTGAAATATTTTTGGGTAATGAAATTCTCATTTGGCTTGCCTACGATGAAGGACTTGAACCCGCTGAACGGTATTTCAATTTTAGTTATCAACCCATTTTTGATGAAGATAATCAGATAACGGGTATCTTAATTTTTGGGTATGAAGTAACAGAACAATTACTTGCCCGAAGAATGCGTCAGGAAGCTGCCGACCGTTTCAAAACGCTTGCCGAAGCCTTGCCCCAAAAAATGAATACTACCGATGGGGAGGGAAACATTGATTATTTGAATCAACAGTGGTTTGACTATACCCAGATGAATTTTGAGCAACTGAAAGAGTCGGGTTGGCACAAAATGATTCATCCCGAAGACTTGCCCAGTACGATAGAAAAGTGGCAACACTCACTTAATACAGGCGAAGAGTTTAACATAGAAGAAAGATTCCTTCGCTACGATGGCGTTTATCATTGGCATTTAAGCCGTGGAGTAGCACAAAAAGACAACAATGGTAAAATAGTATCATGGATTACCACTCATACTGATATAGATGAACAGAAGCAAGCGGCAGAATCAATAAGGCTTGCCGAAGAATTTAGTAGAAGCGTGTTGCAAAGTAGTCCCGACTGTGTAAAGGTATTGGATAAAGATGGTCTCATCATTTTTACGAATACCAACGGACTTTGCCAGTTGGAAGTTGATGATTTTGAAGTTATAAAAAATAAACATTGGGGAGATATGTGGGGACAGGAAAATAAACCCACTATTGATGCCGCCTTAGTAAAAGCCTTTGGGGGAAATACCGCCCAGTTCCAAGCCTATTGCCCCACCATTAAAGGAACGCCAAAATGGTGGGACATCATAATAACCCCACTTTTTAGCTCGAACAGAACGGTTACGCAATTGGTTTCGGTGTCGAGAGATATTACGGATAGAGTTAAATTGGAGCAGAAAAAAGATGAATTCATCAGCATTGCGAGCCACGAGATGAAAACGCCTCTCACCACTGCTAAAGCCTATTTGCAATTGTTGGAAATGAGCCTGCAAGATGACGATTCTTCAATACTATATGCCAAAAAAGCCAGTAATTCCGTAGAACGTTTGAATAGTTTAATTACGGAACTATTAGATGCCAGTAAAATCCAAAATGGACAGTTGAATTATAATATTACTAACTTCAATTTCAGTGATATGGTCAAGAATACTATTGAAGATATTGGTCATAGTTTTTCTTCACACCAAATTATTATGCAAGGTAAAATCAGTACAATATTTAGAGGAGATGAAAATCGTTTGCAACAAGTACTTATCAACCTCCTCACCAACGCTATCAAATACGCCCCTAATGTATTTGAAGTTTTAGTAAATGTAAAAGAAGATGAACATAAATTGACAGTATCAGTTACTGATAAAGGAATTGGAATGTCCAAAAATCACTTAGAAAAAGTTTTTGACCGATATTATAGAGTTCAAGAACACGCTATTCAATTCCAAGGCTTAGGCATTGGTTTGTATATTTCTTATGATATTGTGATACGACATGGAGGTACAATGTGGGTAGAAAGTGAATTAGATAAAGGTAGTACCTTTTATTTCACACTACCCTTAATTAATAATAAAAATTGACATTAAAGTATTTTTTACTTCAAAAAGTATTTATTTTACAATAAATTCCTGCCGTTCCAAAAACACAACCATGAACAAGAACATTTTAATTTATGATGATGACAAAGAGATCTTGCTATTATGCAGAATCATATTAGAAAAATTTGATTATGTAGTTCAAACACTTTCAAACTGCGATGATGTAATTACTGATGTAAATAATTTAAAGCCTGATTTTATTTTAATGGATTTATGGATACCCGAATTAGGAGGCGAAAAAGCCGTAAAGATTTTGAAAGAGAATTTTGATACTAAAAAAATTCCTATTTTCTTGTTTTCAGCAAATTCAGATATAGAAGAGATTTGTCATAGAACACATGCCGATGGATTTATTGCCAAGCCTTTTGATTTGAAAACATTTATTACCATCATACAGAATTATATTCAGTAAGCAATTGTGTATTATTCAGCCTTTATTAGTATTGAACGAGGTAGCCCAGACCAACCAAATTTCATCGAATTTGTTAATGAAAATCCCAAAAAGACTGAAAACCAATAATTAAAAATATGTAAAAATAATAAATGAATGAGGTTAGGATGCTACTACGCAAAAAAGAAATTATTTTTACAAGATTAACCTCAGTAGGATATGCCCACTTCAACTATTTCTTTTAATAATAAAAATTTCAATAATTTTCAACAAGAAATTATTCTCCAAATACCTGTCCCGATTTTTGTTATAGAGGGTCCTGAATTTATCATTACTATCTCCAACGAAAAAAATCTTGAATTATGGCAGAGAAGCCAAGAAGAAGTGTTGGGAAAACCCCTTTTTGAAGTTTTCCCCGAAGGAAAAACTCAGTCTTTCTACGGATTTATATCAAATGTTTACCAAACAGGTATCGGCATTAAACGCAATGAAGAAAAGGCAGAGTTTTACCGTAATGAAATTCTGGTTACTGGATGGTTTAATATTCACTATGAACCTATCAAAAATGAAAAGGGAGAAGTTTACGCTATCATGGCCCTGTCCGTAGAAGTAACTGATCAAGTATTGGCACGAAAAAAAGTTGAAAATAATGAAAATGATTTACGCCTGATGGCAGATGCTATGCCACACTTAGTTTGGATAGCTAATGAAGATGGTAAAGTAATCTTTTATAATAAAAGAATTTATGATTATTGCGGTTTAGACAAGGATATAGATAAGGATTCTGTATGGAATACCATTATTCATCCCGATGACCTTAAAGATACTATAAAAGCTTGGGAAAAAGCGGTTATCCAGAAAACACTCTATTCAGTTCAACATCGGTTGAGAATGAAAAATGGGATATATCGTTGGTTTTTGAGCCGTGCGTTTTTTGAAAAAGATTTAGAAAATAAAACTTCTAAATGGTTTGGCTCTGCTACGGATATTCATGAACAAAAACTGATTGAATTAAAGATTAAACAAACTGAACAGTTTAATCGAACCGTACTGGAAAGTAATCCTGACTGTTTGAAAGTAATTGATAAACAAGGAAAAATACGATATATGAATTTCAATGGGCAATGCCTTATGGAAATTGATGATTTTAAAAGAGTTAAAAATAAACCTTGGTGGGATTTATGGAGTGAAAAAAATAAAGATTCAGTAAAAAAATCTATCGAAAAAGCCCTATTGGGCGAGAATGTACAGTTCGTTGCTCAAGATTTAACTGCCAAAAGTACCCTAAAATGGTGGGATGTCATGGTATCTCCAGTAGTTAATCCTAATGGAGAAGTAAAAGAAATTTTAGCAATTTCTCGAGATATCACTCATCAAAAAATTGAAGAAGAAAAAATTATTAAAGATCGAGAAATTTTTGAGACTACTCTCGTAAATGTCCCCTCTGCCATTTACCATTTTGATAAAGAAGGTAATATTATCTATGTAAACGAGTTGGCCGCATATCAAATGGGCTATAAGGACGCTGAAGAATTGGTAGCGGAAAAAAATTTCATACACTTCCGTAAAACAGTAGATAGTCGGTTTGAATTATTTGATGAAAAAGGGAGACTTATTCCCAGTAATAAAGCCAGTGCTTTAATTACGATTGAATCTGGAAAAGCATCTGAATTAGTCGTAAAATTTGTTAACAGAAAAACGGGAGACTTTTTCTGGCTCTTGAATCGCTCTGTACCGATGACTGATGATGAAGGAAATCTAACTAATGTTTTTACATCATGTACGGATATTTCAGAGCAAAAATTCGCTGAAGAAGACGTAGAGGAAGCTCGCAGAATCTTAGAAATCACCCTTCATAATGTACCTTCTGCCATATATCATTTTGATAAAAAAGGTAATATTTTATATCTCAACGAGTTGGCGGCCACACAAATGGGCTACAATAGCGTACAAGAAGTATTGACAGAGAATAATGTATATGAGTTACGTAAACGTTTGGATGAAAACTTTATGATTTTGAATGAAAATGGGGACGTTTTAGGCGCTGATGAAAGTTGTACATCCATTACCTTAAAAACCAGTAAACCCTCAGAAGTTGTCGTTCAATTTATTGATAAGAAACAAAAAAACTCCTTCTGGTTATTAACAAAATCAGTCCCGTTGTTGGATGAAAAAGGCGAATTGAGTAATGTGTTTACAACTTGTACAGATATTACAGCTCAGAAACAATCACAAGAAGCAGTTCGCAAAAGTGAAAGCCGTTATCGTAGAATTTTTGAAAATACACCCGTATCTATCTGGGAGGAAGACTTCTCTTACTTAAAACAAAGAATTGACCAATTGACCCTACAAGGCATTACAGATTTTGATACTTATTTTAAAGTTCGCCCTGATGAACTTACTGAACTAATTGATAGTGTTATTATTAAGGATGTCAATGCTACTTCCATGAAATTATATGGTTGTAGTAAGGAAGAGATTTTGAAAGGACTAAGACAATTCTATACCCCTGAAACCTTATATTCATTTGTAGATGGTTTTAAAATAATTGCCAACGGGGGAGGACATTATGAATCTGAATCAATCGTGATAAATAAAGAGGGTGAATTGATAAACCTTATGGTATTTATTGATTTTCCGAACCATGAAGACGATTATTCAAGTGTACAAGTTATTCGTTTTGATATTACTGAAAGAAAGAAAACTGACGAAGCTTTAAGATATAAAAAAGCTTTATTGGAGGCTCAGAACGAAGCCATTCCTGATGCTATTTTGATTGTAGATACAGAAGGAGAAATGTTGTCTATGAACAAAAATTTTGCAAAAATTTGGGGAATGCCCAATGATATTGTTGAAAGTAAGGACGACAATGTAGCTTTGGAATATGCCATGAGTATTGTGATTGATCCTGATGGGTTTATAGAACGGGTTAGATATTGTTATGCTCATCCTGAAATAAAAGTTCATGATGAAATCTTGTTAAAAGATGGAAGGATACTCAATCGTTATGGAAATGCCGTTGTGGGCGAAGATGGTACCCACTATGGTTGGGCATGGTATTTCAGAGATATAACTGAACAAAAAAGAAGTGAAGAAATTATTAAAGAAAGTGAAGAAAAATACAGAGGATTATTTGAGAAAATGGAACAAGGTTTCTGTATAGTTGAAGTGATTTTTGATTCTGAAAACAACCCTATTGACTATCGTTTTATCGAATCTAACCCCATGTTTCAACAACAAACAGGATTGTTGAATGTAGCAGGCAAAACCATCAAAGAGTTAGTGCCCGATATAGAAATAAGCTGGTCTCAGGTGTATGGAAAAGTGGTTTTAACGGGTGAATCGACTCAATTTATAGATTATTCTAAAGCCATGAATACATGGTTTGAAGTATATGCATTTAGAGTGGGAGATAATAATAAAGTAGCCATCCTTTTTACTAATATTACCGACAGGAAAAAAGCAGAACAAGAACTGAAAGCCAGCGAAGCAAAATTCAAATTATTAACTGAAACCATTCCACAAATAGTTTGGATGACCAACGAGAAAGGATCTTTAGAATACCTTTCCAGTCAGTTATCTGAATATGCAGGAAAAGCTATCAACATTAATAATGTAAGAATAATAATTCATCCTGATGATATTAAAAAAATCCTTGTAGCTTGGAAAAAATCATTGGAAAATAATGAAAATTATTATATTGAGAGTAGGATAAAAAGTAAAGAGGGAGAATATCGTTGGCACGTATCTAAAGGAGTGCCATTACGAGATAATACAGGCAACATCATTAAATTTATCGGTTCAACAACTGATATCCATGACCGAAAACTGCAAGAGCAAAAGAAAGATGAATTTATCAGTATTGCCAGCCATGAGATGAAAACGCCTCTCACTACGGCAAAGGCATATTTGCAATTGATGGAGATGACTTTGGAAGAAAACGATGATGCCTATCTTTATACTAAAAAAGCTACTGATGCCATAGAAAGACTAAATAAATTGATTTCAGAATTATTGGATGCCAGTAAAATTCAACACGGAAAATTAAATTATACCAATAGCACTTTTGATTTTGATGCCATGGTTTTTGATACCATCGAAAACGTTCAGTATAGTTCTGCTACGCATAAAATTTCAAAAAGAGGTGTTATTAAAAAACATTTTTTGGGCGATAAAGACCGCCTACAGCAGGTAATAATTAACCTTCTGACTAATGCTATTAAGTATTCACCCAATGCCAATGAAGTAATCGTAGAGGTAAAAGAACAGAACAATTTCTTGCAAGTTTCAGTTATTGATAGAGGAATAGGAATGCCAGAGAAACATTTAGAGAAGGTTTTTGAACGATATTACCGAGTAGAAGAACATTCTGTACAATTTCAAGGTTTAGGTATTGGGCTATATATTTCTTATGATATTATCAAACGGCATGATGGAAAAATGTGGGTGCAAAGCATTTTAGGTGAGGGGAGTACATTCCATTTTACTTTACCATTTGTTAGTTAAAATCCTGGTAAATTCATGGTATGGATTAAAACAATTACCTAACAATTAATAATTTACAGGTGTATCCATGCTATGAATATTATGCCAAATTAGATACTTTTACTTAAATTTCTCTTTTTCAATCAACAAACCATTTTTAGATTTCAATAATATACAATGAAAAAGAATATATTAATTTATGATGACGATGCTGAGATTCTATTTTTATGTAAAACTATTTTACGTAAGTACGATTATAATGTAGAAACCCTTTCCCGATGTGATGATGTAATGAGCGATATTAGTAAACACAGTCCAAATTTTATTTTAATGGACTTGTGGATACCTGAAATGGGAGGAGAAAAAGCAGTAAAGCTTATTAAAGAAAATGATTCGGTGAAGCATATCCCAGTATTTTTATTTTCTGCCAATACTGATATTCAAGACATTTGTAAGAAAGTAAATGCTAATGGATTCATTGAAAAACCCTTTGATCTGAAAGTATTTGTTAACATTATTCAGAGCCATGTGCAGTAATTAGTAATGGGTGATTAGTGATTGGTTGTTGCACGCCTATCACTAATCACCTACAACCATCTATTTAACCTTCATTTTAAATAAACGCTTCTGAATCAATAGCTTTTGGTTGATTTATTACTGGTTAAAATACCATATCTCCCTTTGATTTCAATTTCGTAATAAGCTTGCGTCAATGTTTCTTCTTCAAAACCCTGTAAGCCAAACCAATACTCCCAAACATATTTAGGTAAGCTATTAAGCAGAGGATGCATTTTAGAAAGAAGGCTGTAAAAATGCTCATATCCACCGAGTCAGCCGACTTCACAGTCTTTTGAGCAAGGGCTTCAGAAATTAGTTTTATCCGTTTAGAGGATAAAAAAAGGTTCAACTAAGATTTGTACAGAATTACGGAAGCTTTTGGTTTTTCATCAAAAGCTTCGCCGGATTGTGGAATTGAAATCCCGTATAAATCATAGTAAAACTAAAAAATAATGCTCAAAATTATAGCGTTTTCTCATTATAGAGAGGCGTAAAAATACAAAATTTCTAAAATGGATATTTTTTACAGGTCTTCATAACAAATAATATATTTTGAACCTTCCCCAAACTTCATTATTTTTACAACCTAACCCAACAATTCACAAATCAAAACCAAACCTTCATGGGTTGAAGGAATATCAAAAGCATGAAAATTCTTAGAATTGTACTCGTCATTTTGGCCGTTTTAGCTTCCGTAGCTGTATTTTTTAGATTTTATTATACCAAAACTTTCAGCCCTTCAACTACAGCCGAATTTGATAAAAATGGCTTACGTGTAACAGTAGATTACTGTCAGCCTTCTAAAAAAGGCCGCTTAATTTTTGGGGAAGAATCTGATAAAGCATTGGTTCCTTATGGCAAATGGTGGCGTACAGGGGCAAACGAAGCTACAGTAATTAAGTTTTCAAAAGACGTAAATTTTGGTGGAAAACCCTTAAAGTCAGGTGCTTATACTTTATTTACCATTCCTCAAAAAGATAATTGGTCGGTTATTATCAATGAAGAAGTAGGTCAGTGGGGACTTTCATACAACGAAAAGAAAAATATTTTGAGCGTTCCAGCCCCCGCAACCCAAACCTCTGATGCTGCCGAACAATTTAAAATTGATTTTATAGAACAACCAGGTGGTACTGATATGATTTTGCATTGGGATACTACCCAAGTAACCGTGCCGATACGATAATTAGTTAAAAAGAGTCGTAGGCTCTTTTGGCAATCAAAAATTTATGATTTAATCGTAGCCTTTTGAAAAAAAATTTACTTAAATTTTGTGAAAGCTCATTCATTTCTAATCCTAACTAACCTTAATACCTCTTCCGCTATCTCTCGGGCGGCTTCTGGTTTGGCTAATTGATAGATATTTTTACTCAGAACTGTCTGTTTATCAACATTTTGCAATAAAGTAATCGTAGCTTTTACTAAGGTCTCACGAGCTACATCATCTTTTACCAATATAGCAGCATCATTCTTTACCAAACTCATGGCATTCATGGTTTGATGGTCTTCAGCAGCTGTGGGTAATGGCACTAAAATAGACGGTTTGGCGGCAAGACATAATTCAGAAACCGATAAGGCTCCCGCCCTTGAAACTACTACATCTGCAACGGCATAAGCCAAATCCATTTCATAAATAAAATCAGACACAAACACCTGACCGTCAAATACTTCTGCTGTTTTTTTAGCACGGTCAATGTAGAGTTTTCCAGTCTGCCAAACAACTTGATACCCTGCCCCTACCAAATTGGTTAAGCCCGCATCAATGGCTTCATTAATCGTTCTTGCTCCTTGACTTCCCCCAATAATTAGCACTGTCTTTTTACCCAACATCAAGCCAAAGTGTTGAATGGCTTGCTGGCGTTTAGAACGAACTTCCAAAATATCTTTTCTGACAGGGTTACCAGTCATTTTGATTTTTTCCTTGGAAAAAAAAGCTTCCATATTTGGATAGGCTACACAAATTTTTTGTGCCTTTTTTGCTAAAAATTTGTTCGTAACCCCTGCATACGAGTTTTGTTCTTGAATTAAATACGGAATTCCCATCATAGACGATGCCAACAAAACAGGTCCAGAAGCATATCCTCCTACACCCACAGCAACATCAGGCTTGAAGTTCTTGATAATGCCACGAGCTTCTGACAAACTGGTAATGAGTTTTTTAGGAAAACTCAAATTTGCCAATAAGTCCGACCGATTTATCCCTGCAATAGGTAAACCAATGATTTCATAACCCGCCTTGGGGACTTTTTCCATTTCCATTTTCCCCTCTGCCCCCACGAAAAGAATTTCGATAGCAGGATTAATTTCCTTTAAAGCATTGGCAATGGCAATGGCAGGATAGATATGTCCACCCGTTCCTCCACCCGAAATAATAACTTTTGGCATTTATTTATGATTTACGATTTATGTAGCACGGCAGTTTGACGACTTGAAATCCGTCCACTAAAGCCTACAAACACACTGGACTCCTCTTCACGGCACGGATTCCCGTACTACGTAGGCACAAATTTATCCTAAAAAACCATTTCATCCGCTACTTTCAAGAAATTTTGCAAAATTGGATTTTTATCATTTTTTC
>JANPIG010001063.1:0-6203 GCA_031424875.1 Cytophagales bacterium | reverse complement strand
CCGAAAGTTTTTTTAACTTTCGGGAAGTTTTTTTTTGATACTTTACATAAAAACACATCCTTTTATAAATGTCAATCCTTTCAGACCAAATAAATCACATTTTCTTTGAAAATTTTAATCAAAAACCAGTCATCATTCGTTCGCCTGGTAGAGTAAACCTCATTGGTGAACATACCGACTATAACGGTGGATTCGTTCTTCCTGCTGCTACTGACAAGGCTGCATACTTGGCCATACTTCCCTCAACCTCAGAAACTTGCACTTGGATTTCATTGAATATGAATAGCCAAGTTTCTTTGGATTTCAATTCAATAAAGCCTTTGACCAATAATACTTGGGCAAACTATATTTTGGGTGTAGTTCAGCAATTTGAGAATCGAGGTATGAAAGTCCCTCCCTTCAATTGTGTCATTGCGGGAGACGTTCCCATTGGTTCGGGAATGTCATCTTCAGCAGCGTTAGAGAGTGCCGTTGGTTTTGCGATAAATCACCTTAATAACTTTGGTTTAGATTCAAAAACCTTAGCAAAATTAGTGCAACAAGCTGAAAATGAGTTTATTGGCGTGAAGTGCGGTATCATGGATATGTTTGCCAGTATTCATGGAAAAAAAGATCACGTTCTCAGATTAGATTGTGAAACCCTTGATTTTCAGTATTTTCCCCTCAATTTGGGAGACTATAAAATTGTGCTTTTTGATACTAATGTCAAACATAATTTGGCAGAATCAGAGTACAATCTCCGTCGTATTCAATGCGAAACGGGTTTGGCATTCTTTAGAAAACATTTTGACGAAAATATCCCCAATCTTAGTCAAGTTCCTTTAGCATGGTTGCAGTCAAGTAGAAGTCACTTAGATGCCGTCGTATATAGTCGTTGCCAGTACGTTATCGAAGAAAACCAACGTATTTTGACTGCTTGCGATGATCTTCGAAATGGTAATTTGAAGGATTTTGGGATAAAAATGACTGCTACGCATGAAGGATTACGAACGCTTTATCAGGTGAGTTGCAAGGAATTGGATTTCTTGGTGGATGCTGTTTGGCATGAGTCTTCAGTATTAGGTTCCCGAATGATGGGAGGTGGTTTTGGCGGTTGCACCATCAACTTGATTCATAAAGATGCTATGGATGAATTATTTGCCCGCTTATCAGTCGCTTATCAACAAGAAATGGGTTTAGAATTAAAAATGTATAGTGTTGTAACGGCAGACGGAACAGGAATAGTTGTGAATTAGTGATTTGAAAATTAGTGAATTTTATACACAAATCACTAACTCACAAATCACAACTCACTCAATCACAAAAAAAAAATTATGACTTTCGATTTTAACGAACACTCTCATATAAGACAAAATCCCCTTACAGGTGACTGGGTGATGGTTTCTCCACATCGTACCAAACGCCCTTGGCAAGGGAAAACCGAGGATATTGTCAAAGATTCACGACCTCAATTTGATCCTGCTTGCTATTTATGTGCGGGCAATGTACGAGCAAATGGAGAAATAAATCCCGAATATACAGACACTTATGTTTTTCAAAATGACTTTGCCGCTTTGCAATCTGATGTACCAGATGGCGAAATTAAAAAGGGCGGATTATTGAAAGCTCAAAGTGTACAGGGCGAATGTAGAGTAATCTGTTTTTCACCCCGCCATGATTTGACTTTGGCAGAAATGACTACGCCCGAAATTCGGAAAGTGGTTAATACTTGGATTGCAGAATTTGAAAATTTCAGAGTAAATCCAACAATAAATTACGTTCAAATTTTTGAAAATAAGGGTGAAATTATGGGATGCTCGAATCCTCATCCGCACGGACAAATTTGGGCTTCTAGCAATATTCCAGTAGAAATTTTAAAAGAAACAGAGCAACAAAAAAACTATTTTCAAGCCCAAGGAAAGACACTTTTAGAGAACTATGCAATTTTAGAAATACTTGAAGGTGAACGAGTTGTGGTTGAAAATGATAGTTTTTTAGTAGTTGTTCCCTTTTGGGCAACCTGGCCCTTTGAGACTTTGCTGATACCTAAAAGAGCCATGCCATATATCTCTGGAATGATTGAGAAAGAACGTGAAGATTTAGCAGATATTATAAGACGATTGACAACTCGCTACGATAATCTTTTTAGTACCTCATTTCCCTATTCGGCTGGAATTCACCAAGCCCCGACGCAAGCGACAGACTTAGATTCTTGGCATTGGCATATCCATTTTTATCCGCCCTTATTACGTTCCGCAACGGTTAAAAAATTCATGGTTGGCTACGAATTATTGGCAAATCCACAAAGAGACATAACACCCGAAAGCGCAGCAAAACAATTGAGAAATTTGAGTGAAGTGCATTTTAAACATTGATTATAAAACCTCACTTCCCGAAAGTTACTTTTACTTTCGGGAAGTTGAACCCACATAACTTCTCGAAAGTAAAAAGAACATTCGAGAAGAGGAAAAAACTATTTCGCCTTATCCAAAGCCATTCTCACTGCCAAGGCTGATAATACACTCGCCATTATCCATTTCTGGACTCTTACCCACAAAGGATTTTCTCCAAACCAAACTGACATTTTTGCCGCAGAAAGTACGATTAGGAAATTTATCGTAAAACTTACCGTCATTTGCGTAATGCCTAATTGAATACTTTGAAAGAATACTGAGCCAAATTCTGGTCTGATAAATTGGGGGAAAAAGGACAAATAAAATACCGCAATTTTCGGATTCAAAACACTTGTGAAAAATCCCATACTAAATAATTTGCTGGGGCTATCGTCTTTCAAATCTTTACGGGTTTCAAAAAGCCCTTGACTATTGGGCTTTACCGCTTGAAAAGCTAAGTAAAGCAAGTAAAAAGCGCCTAAGAATTTCAGCGTAGTATAGACGTAAGGAACTGTAAAAAGCACGGCAGTCAATCCTACTGAAACCATGGTAATATGAAAGGTAAATCCTGCAATAATACCTGCTAAGGATACCAATCCCGCTTTTTTGCCTTGTGTGATAGAGCGAGAGATGAGGTAAATCATATTTGGCCCAGGAGTTATTACCAAAACCAGAGCGGCTAAAATGAAGATAATGAGTTGGTTGAATGGAATCATGGTTATGGAGTTTGGTATTGAGGAGATTTTACTGAATCTTTGTAATAATGATTGGTGAATTTCACCTTTTCATTTCATAATCCCAAATTTTAGTGCTAAAAATCAACGATTCAATAATTTAATAAATCAACAATTTTAATAAATGACCATAGAACTAAGAAGTGATACTTTTACAAAACCTTCGCCTGCCATGTTGGAGGCTATGTTTATCGCCCAAGTAGGCGATGATGTTTTTGAAGAAGATCCCACAGTGAATGCCCTTGAGGAAAAAGCGGCCAAAATGTTTGGCTACGAAGCAGCACTTTTCTGTACTTCTGGCACGATGACAAATCAAATCGGTATCAACGTACACGTCCATCAAGGTGATGAAGTAATATGTGATGCTGTCTCCCACGTGTATTTGTATGAGGGGGGAGGAATTGCTGCTAACTCTTCGGCATCTGTAAATCTTTTGCAGGGTGATCGTGGACGTTTGACGGCTGAACAAATTGCAGAAGCCGTTCAAGCTGATAACGTTCATTATCCTATTTCAAGATTAGTTTCTTTAGAGAATACTGTAAATAAAGGGGGAGGCTCATATTATCAACTATCTGAAATTCAAAAGATTAAGTCAGTATGCCAAGCAAGTGATATGGTTTTGCATTTGGATGGAGCAAGGATATTTAATGCCTTAGTCGAGACAGAGGAAAGCCCAATAGAGTATGGAAAAGTCTTTGATTCTATGTCGGTATGCTTATCCAAAGGCTTAGGAACGCCCGTAGGTTCAGTACTTTTAGGCACAAAAGATTTTATCAAAAAGGCACGAAGAGTTCGTAAAAGGTTTGGTGGAGGTTGGCGACAAGCAGGATTTTTAGCCGCCGCAGGGATTTATGCTTTGGAAAATAACATCAATCGCTTAAAAGAAGATCATGCCCGTGCCAGAGAAATTGGCGATATTATGCAATCATTACCCGAGGTAGAAGAAGTTTATTCGGTAGATACCAACATCGTTATTTTCAGATTGAATGATAAAATTTTATCAAATGAGTATGTTCAAAAATTAAATGAAAAGGGCATCAAATCTGCTACTTTTGGCAAACATTTAGTGAGATTTGTAACACATTTAGACTTTACGGATGAGCATTTGGGGGCGTTTCGGGAAAGGATTTTGAAATAAATGTACCACAAGCTTTAGCCTGTAAATTACAGCTGAATACAGGCTAAAGCCTGTGGTACATTTCTCTACTTTTTTGGCTCATTCAACTCAATCACATAGCCATCTGGATCGGTTACATAAATCTGAAAAGCTCCATCAAAACGCCTTTGACGGTGATATGGTACATTTTTTTCTTTCAAGAACGCTTCAATGCCATCGGCAGAATTTGTTGGGATTGACAAAGAAAAATGGGCTCCATTCTTATCATTATTTGCTACAGGATTTTCTCTTCCCAATAATAAATGTAACTCTTGCCCAGGAGCAACTCTAAACCATCTGCGTATTGCCAACATATTATCAGGTACGTCCAGAGGAGATAATCCAATGATGTCTCGATAAAAAATTACGCTGGTTTTCAAGTCTTTCACCGCCAAACCTACGTGATTATACGACAAAATTTCAATACCTTTTTTAGGAGGAATTTCTTGGCATAAAGCACCGAATGAAAACAGAATAAGTGCAATAAACAATATTTTTTTAGATTGATTTTTCATGATTTTTTTACATTAAGAAGGACAACATCCTTTTGAAGGATATCGCCCTTAAAGTACAAAGCTAAAAAACGGTAAAAGTTACTTGGTGAAACATATTCACTATTTCTTCTTTTCAACATTATCAATCATTTTCAAATATTGCTCAACCTCCAATTTTTTGTTCGCCAAAATCTTTTTGTCTTTATCCAAAAACAAAAGATTTGGATAGGTGGTAGTATTGAAATTATTAGCAAAATCAGTCATAGTCATGCTATCAAAGACGTTGATAAATCGTTGTGTTTTAAAGTCTTGGATAAATTTTAGCCATTTCTTTTTATCCCTTGTGCCACAAGCCAAATAAACTTTTACCCCTTTTGCCGACAATTTCGGATAGTCTTCCAAAAGTTTTTTTGTCGTTTCCTGACAATGATGACATTCAGGATCATAAATCATTACGAGCGTATAATTTGCCTTAATACCATACAATGGCGTGTATTTATCCAATGTATCTGTCATATCCATATTCATGATTTTGTTTCCCAATAAAACAGGCTTCATTTTGCGGACATAATCCTTATTTCGAGAAATGGAAGAAGTATCCCATCCTGACTCGGTCTCTTTGATGATGTATTTTTCTGCCACATGAATATACACATTTTCACGCCCCATAATCTCAGGAGCAATGAACTTTTGAGCAAATTTACCTACGATGTATTTCCTTAAATCAGTCTTACGAGGCGTTTTTTCGATTATAGCATTCGCAATCTGGATAATGGTATCAGGCTCAAAATAGGCAATATTTTTAAGATACGTTTCCATTTTTTTACCCAGAAAAGGCGTTCTTAACATTCGCTCGTCAGATAAGGCAATATTGTCCCAATAGTGCTTGAAATAATAATTTGATTGATTGATAGTATCTTGCAAAGTTGGCTTTGCAGGTAAAGTTGGCACTTCAATTTCGACCCCCGCTTGTAAAATATTGGCCGTAAAAGTGCCTTTATTTTTAGCTACATAATCTTTCTGAAACTGCTCTAAATCTCGGTAAATCTGTTGTTTCTGAGCAGGCGTTGCTCCTCTGAGTTTTTGGGCTTTGGCATTTGCTTGACTTACGAAATCTTGAAAAAGCGATGCTTCAACCGAGCCTTTAATCTTCAAATTATTGGTATAATCAGCCGTATCAGTTTGCATCGTAAAATTTTGGTCGTTCACTATTAAATCAAAAATTCTATTTCTGCCCATCGCTACTACATAAAAACCCTCGGGCAGTTTTTTGTTTCCCGAGAAAATTGCTTTGCCCGAAGCGTCCAATCTGGCAGTATCTTGCGAAAGAAAAGTATCTTCGTAATGATGAACCAAATAAAGCGTAGAATCACGTAAGCCTTTGATTTTTAATTCAATGTGATGTTGTGCAACAAGATTTTGAGTGATAAAAAATATAGAAATTAGG
>JANPIG010001062.1:0-6332 GCA_031424875.1 Cytophagales bacterium | reverse complement strand
TGATAACAAGGAAGATAAAGGTGTTTATTTTGAATTCACAGGAGTTAATGCCGGTTTTACTGCTTATTTAATTGGTAATTTGACGCAAGGTTATGGAGCCGTAATTATGCTCAATACGGGCGATGATTTTAATGGTTTGGGCAAAGAAATTCGTAGAGCCATTGCCAAGACTTATAACTGGTATAAATTTTTACCCAAAGACATTTCGCCCGTAGAATTACCTCAAAATACACTTGACCAATACACGGGAAGATACAGAAATAGTCAAAATGAAGTGGTTTATATTCGCCGAGAGAAGAATTATTTAGTAGAAAATATCAATGGAGGCGATGATATTTATTGTTTTCCCATTAAAAAAGATAGCATTGTTTTTACAGATTTCAACATCAAGGCAGGCTTTGGAAGGAATGAAAAAGGAGAGGTTATTTCTTTACAAAATATTTATCAACCGAAGCCCGTACCCAAAATGAGAGACAATGAATTCAGCCCGAATGAATTGCTGAAAATGGGTAGATTTGAAGAGGCAAAAGAGGGTTTCAAGCAAATGAATATGAACGAATATCAACTGACTTACGTGGCATATGATATATTCAATAAAAAACCTCAAAACCTGCCCGCC
Source organism: Cytophagales bacterium (assembly GCA_031424875.1). Taxonomy (GTDB): domain Bacteria; phylum Bacteroidota; class Bacteroidia; order Cytophagales; family Spirosomataceae; genus Arcicella. Next base: position 5,713 of record JANPIG010001062.1, on the reverse strand, counting down.
GCCAAAGCAATTTTGGAATTGGGATTAACACAATTTCCAAAATCTTCTATTGTTCACAACCGCTGGGGAGATTATTATGGCTATTTGAGTGATAAAGAAAATGCTTTGAAATTCTACAAATTAGCTTTGGATTTAGACCCTTCCGACAAGGACACCAAAGATAAAATTGAGGCTTTGGGGAAATGAGGTAGAGTTTTAAACCACTGATTGAACGGATTTACACTGATTTTTTAAATTTTATCCCAATTCCATTGTGGGTATAAATTCGTTTAATCAGCCAAATCCGTGGTCTAAATATTGTATATCATTTCTCCACAAAAACCTTCTCCCAACCTAATTTGCGGTATTCTTTCAATAAAAACCAACATAAACCTAACTGCAAAATGCTAAACCCTATAATGACATAAGGGACTTGCATGAGGAAATAATGTACTAAACCAACAACACCCGATACCAAAAAAAATAATAGATTTCGAGCAAAAGTCCCGCCACCTTTATTGGTAACTTCGGTTGAAAATGGTAATTTATTTGTTCCTCCGATGGCATTCAACAGGTTGAGATTGATGATGGTTAGACCACCAAAAATCAAATCATCCAGTAAATGTACGCCCCATAGAAAGGTAATAATAACACCCAAAAATAAGAAAGTAGGTAACATAAACTTCACTAAAACTGACCTAAAAGTCCCACTCAAAACCTCGCCTGGTTGGGTAATGGGAGCAAGGTTAAAAATCCAAGATGCCTTAAAATCTTCGGATTGAGTGATTTGCCCTTTGATGGAAAGAAAAATGGTAAAACAGAAATAAATGATCACCAACGAAAGCGACTCAGACTCTCGCATACTGGCAATTCTTTCAGAAAGTCCGCCTTTGGAAGAGCCGAAAAAGAACAAAGGATAAATGAGCATATAACCCAAAAGTGGATAAACTCGGAGTTTAAATTTGCGGTCACGGGCGGTTATTTTCCAAACAAATTCAAAAGCCCCTTTTTCGGCGGGTGTTCCTGTAAATATTTTTGACAATTTTTCTGCAAAACCCTCTCTACTGATTGTATTGGGCAAATGTTCTTCTTTTCTGGCAATATCCATCCCTGCAATTTTATCATTAAAAACGCCTGAAAAAACATTATTTACTAAATAAACCACCACAAATGGCATCGTAATTGTTAGGAAAATGAAGATAATTTTGGTTGTATCAAAGTGGTGATTAATAACGGAATCCATGGTATTTCCCATCCAAATTGGGGGCAAAAGGTAGTGCCACCACTTGGTTTGAACTGCCAAATTTTTCATAATAGCTTCCACGCTGACCATCTGTCCCACCAGACGATAACCGCCCATAAAGATGAAAGTCAAGATAATTTGGAAGGAATTAATAACGTTTCTGAGCTTCTCTTCACTGGTAAATTTCATCAAAACCAAGTATAAAATATTGGTCAAGAAAACAATTAGAATTAAAGATAAGATACTGACTGTCAAGAATATAAATGCTGTTCCGATGCCATATTTTACGCCCGTTACAATCAAGGTGGCAAAGGATAAAGCCAATTGCATCGAAAGCAAATACATGAGGATGTGCGTAATGCGAGCAATGAGCAAAGTACGGTCGTCAATGGGGCGAGGCAACAGAACGGCGTTATCATTGGAATCAAGAATGACGGCTGAAAAATCGGTAATCAAAGTCATTGCCAACATAAACATTGTGTAGGCAAACAAAATTGAATAAACCGCCACGATAGAGTCAGACATGAAAACGAAAATTGCCATGAAGCTGGACAAAACGGCATAAATCAATAAAGTCCAAAAGAAGGTGGAATTGGATTCTTTTTGCTTTTTTGCCGCCTGATTATAGCGTGTACGGCGATTATCCATCTTCAATTTTACTTCAACGATGGCTCGCAATTGTTCAAAATTCACGCCCAAACGAGTGAATATCGGGCGGAGGAGGGTCAGGAGTCTTAGATAGAAATTAATCATGATGTTGGTGTTAGTTTTTCATAATCTGAATAAATTCCTCTGCCAAATGTACGTGTTCATTATTCCCCGTGAGTTGATTGAAAATTTGCTCTAATGAACCCGATTCTCGCTGAGATTTCAATTCTTCAAAAGTACCATTGGCAATCACCGTCCCTTGATTTATCAGTACAATTCTATCCGAAATTTTTTCTACTACATCCATAATATGTGAGCTATAAAAAATGGTTTTGCCAGCGTGTTTCAATTGTGCCAAAATCTCTTTGACCAAAATAACGGCATTGGCATCCAAGCCCGAAAGCGGTTCATCCAAAAATATCACTTCGGGGTTGTGCAACATTCCTGAAATCAAGAGAACTTTCTGCTTCATACCTTTCGAGAAAGTGGTCATTCGGTCATCTCGTTGATTATAAAGGGCAAAAAGACGTAGTAATTCAGTAGCTTTTTCTTCGATATGTGAAGTCTGTAATTGGTACAAACTACCCAAAAAACGTAGATATTCCATCGGTGAAAGGGTTTCATAGAGCATTGCATTTTCGGGAACGTAGCCAATTAAACGCTTGATTTCCAAAGGGTTATCTTTAACGTCTCTGCCTAATACTTGTACATCTCCACCGAAATCAGGAATCATCCCGATTAAGATTTTGATAGTTGTAGATTTACCAGCACCATTAGGTCCGATATAGCCGATGATTTCGCCCGTTTCTACTTCCAAATCAATTCCTTTCAGCACTAACGAACTCCCATAAACCTTTTGCAGATTAGTAATTTTGATTGCATTCATGCCGTAATTTGATTGAGGTGATTAATAGAATTGAAAGCTAAGGCTGGTTTTCGACATTTCCAATTAAAAAATTATTGAATGGTCGTTTTTCGATTTAATAATTACCAATTATGCTATGCTTTTTTTATCTTTACTTTATCAATACAAATTTTAAAATCCAAATATTAATCACATGAGTACCGCACAGATAATTTTTGAGCAATACCAAATACTCCCCAAAAGAGTAAAAAAAGAACTATTTGGTATGATTAGTAAAGAACATGACGATTATGTTCAGGTAAATTTATCGTCTTTAATTACGGGATTGGAGGAGTTAAAATTAGTGCGTGAAGGGAAAAAGAAGAGTACACCTGCACGTGATTTTTTACTTGAAATAGAGCAATCAGATGAGTTGTAGAGTAGAAGCGATTGACGAATTTAAACGAAATTTTAAAAGATTATCTAAGAAATTTCGTACACTAAATGTCGAGTTAAATGAACTTATTACTGAACTTGAAGACAATCCAAAATTAGGGAAAAGTTTGGGTGCAGGATTATATAAAATCCGTTTGGCAAGTGATAGCAAAGGTGGGGGTAAAAGTGGGGGTTTCAGAGTAATAACTTAGTATGTTGAAGAAACTGACGATTCTGAAATAGTATATTTGGTTACGATTTATGATAAATCAGAAGAGGACAGTATTAAGAAAAGTGAATTATTGAAAATTACCAAAGCACTCATTGAGTAAAAAATGGTTCAAACAAATAAGTTTGAACCATTTTTCCGAACATCGAACATTGAGTCACAAACAGAGCGACGGTCGCATCAAAATCTTAAGCCAAATTTCCTCTCAAAACACATTCATCACGGTCGGGACCAGTGGAAACGAAGTTGATGGGTAAGCCTAATTTTTCTTCTAAGAACGCAATGTATTCCGATAATTCCGAAGGCAATTCTTCAAACTTACGGAAGCCTTCTAGTGAACAATTCCAACCTTTAAGTGTCTGATATACAGGCGTTAAAGTAGTGTCTGTAATGTTATAAGGGATTTGTTCGGTTACAGTTCCATCGGGCAAAGTATAAGCTGTACAAACGTTGATTTCTTCAAAAATATTCAAGACATCTGCCTTCATCATCACCAATTGCGTTACGCCATTAATCATCATGGCGTATTTCAAAGCGGGTAAATCTATCCAACCACAACGTCTCGGGCGACCCGTAGTTGAACCAAACTCACGACCTTCCTGACGCATCCGCTCGCCCACTTCGTCCATTAATTCTGTCGGAAACGGACCCGAACCCACACGAGTAGCATAAGCCTTGAAAATTCCGTAAACTTCACCAATATTTTTGGGAGCAACGCCCAAACCCGTACAAGCTCCCGCCGTGATGGTATTTGAAGACGTTACAAAAGGATACGAACCAAAATCTACATCCAACAAAGACCCCTGAGCTCCTTCTGCCAAAATGGTTTTTCCATCAGTAAGTGCTTGATTTACAACATATTCAGAGTCAACTAACTTGAATTGTTTCATAAATTCAACCGCTCCGAAGAATTCTTTTTCGGCTTCTGTCAAATCAAATTCAAACTGATAAACATCCAAAATTGCTTTGTGAATTGATACTAATTTATCATATTTTGCTTGAAAATTTGGCGAAATCATATCGCCAACTCGCAAGCCTTGACGGGAGATTTTATCAGTATAAGTGGGTCCAATTCCTTTCAAAGTCGAGCCGATTTTATCTACTCCTTTGGCTTTTTCGTAAGCGGCATCCAACAAACGGTGTGTTGGCAAAATAATGGAAGCTTTTTTAGAAATTTCCAGATTTACTTGTACATCAATATTAAATTTTTCGGTCAAACCGTCAATTTCTTTTTTGAAAATGATAGGGTCAAGCACCACACCATTTCCAATAATATTCTGTACTTCCTGACGAAAAATCCCCGAAGGAATTTGGTGCAGAACGTGTTTAAAACCGTCAAATTCAAGCGTATGCCCTGCATTTGGACCACCTTGAAAACGTGCAACTACTTGATATTTAGGGGCTAACACATCCACAATCTTACCTTTTCCCTCATCTCCCCACTGTAAACCTAACAATACATCTACTGCCATTTCTGATTATTTTTCCTCCAATTTCAGAAGGTTATTTAAGTTTTAAATAGTTCATGCCCTTTCAATATGGGCTTTTAAGGTGTAAAGATAATCAATCAAGAATGAAAAAACTTGTATAGTTTTGAGATTATCATTCTATGAAGTTCTAATATTCTTTGACTCAATTGGTTAAAAACGTTTATTACGCAAAAAGCCCGAAGAAAATAATTCTTCGGGCTTTTTGCGTAATGAAATTACCAAACTCGTACTGAACCCCTTAGATTGCCTTTGCATTTATCAGAACATTTAAGTTTTAAATCTATCTGATTTCCATAACAATCACTCTCGAAAGTAGTATCAATATTGGCACTTCTTTTAAGGTGAATTATATTAAAGTTTTTACCAATTTCAACATCAACATTCTCGCTAATTTCACCTTTTAACTTCAAAGAGATACGTGTAATATTTGGGTCTTTAGGAAAATTTATAAGAATTGAATCCCCATTTTTAATCTCCTTAAAAACAAATTTTTCTTTGTATCCTGAATACTCATCAACGTACAGATTGGTTATAATTATGATAAATATACCACCTATCATAGTATATAAAACACCTTTTAAAATTTTCCCAAGTATTTTCATAGCAATATATTATAGTAAATTACTTTCCTTTTGTAGTAATAAATTTTATATCTGGCAGGCATATATTGTGAACCAATTATTACAATTTCCAGTATCATTACTCGGAACTAATGAATTTAAACTATTTGATAATATTTTTCCTTCTCCATTTTTTACTTTACAATAAATTTCAGTAGCTAATTGTGCCCCAGAAAGGTTTTTGTTAGAATTTCCGAAAGTTGCTCCAATATCGTTATTAAAAGT
>JANPIG010001061.1:0-9573 GCA_031424875.1 Cytophagales bacterium | reverse complement strand
CCGACTGCCGACTGCCGACTGCCGACTGCCGACCGCCGAAAGCCAACAGCCAATATGCGACATATAGAAATAATGGACACGACCCTCCGTGATGGTGAACAAACCAGCGGTGTGTCTTTCTCGGCTTCTGAAAAACTGACTATTGCCCAATTACTTTTGAAAGAAGTGATGGTTGATAGATTAGAAATTGCCTCTGCACGGGTTTCTGAGGGCGAATTTGCTGCCGTAAAGAAAATTACTGAATGGGCTTCGGAACATAATTGCTTAGATAAAATTGAAGTTCTGACCTTCGTAGATGGCGAAACTTCTGTAAACTGGATGCTTGAAGCAGGAGCAAAAGTGATGAATTTATTGACCAAAGGGTCCCTAAATCACCTTACGCATCAACTCAAAAAAACGCCAGAACAGCATTTTGCTGAAATCGAAAAAGTCATTACTTTGGCACGTTCCAAGGGAATCAAATGCAATGTTTATTTGGAAGATTGGAGCAACGGAATGCGAAATTCATCTGAATACGTTTTTCAATACCTTGATTTCTTGACCAAACAGCCCATTGAAAGAGTACTTTTGCCTGATACTTTGGGCGTTCTGACTCCAAGAGAAACTTTTGAGTTTTTGGATAAAACCGTAAAACGTTACCCCGAAACGCACTTTGATTTTCATGCGCATAACGATTACGATTTGAGCGTTGCAAACGTCATGGAAGCAATTAAAGCGGGCGTACACGGACTTCACCTAACCGTAAATGGCATGGGTGAACGAGCAGGAAATGCTCCTCTGGCAAGTACAATTGCGGTTTTGAACGATTTTATGCCCGAAGTAAGTACCTCAGTATCAGAGCATTCCCTTTATTCAGTAACAAAAATTGTTGAGTCTTTTTCTGGCGTAAGAGTACCAGCGAACAAACCTATCGTAGGCGAACACGTTTTTACCCAAACCGCAGGAATCCATGCCGACGGCGACAATAAAAACAATCTTTATTTCAACGATTTAATGCCCGAACGTTTTGGCAGATTACGTCAATATGCCTTGGGAAAAATGTCGGGGAAAGCCAATATTGAAAAGAATTTGCAGGAATTAGGAATCACTTTGGCAGATGCTGATTTGAAGAAAATCACGCAAAGAATTATCGAATTGGGTGATAGAAAAGAAACCGTTACTCGTGAAGATTTGCCTTATATTATTTCGGATGTTTTGGACAGCAACGCCATCGAAGAAAAGGTTGTGGTCTTGAACTACGTTTTGACACATTCTAAAAATCTAAAACCTTCGGCAACCCTACAAGTACAAATTGGTGAAGAAGTTTTTGAAGAAAGTGCTCAGGGGGATGGTCAGTACGATGCTTTTATGAATGCCTTGAAAAAGATATACATCAAAAAAGGAGTCGAATTGCCACAACTGACAGATTACACCGTGAGAATACCACCAGGAGGAAAAACGGATGCTCTTTGCGAGACGATTATTACATGGAAAATAAACAATAAAGACTTAAAAACCAGAGGATTAGATTCTGACCAAACGGTTTCAGCAATCCAAGCAACTCAAAAAATGTTGAATTTGATTTAATACAAAAAATGAAAAAACACATATTAGTAGTCCCAGGAGACGGAATTGGGCAAGAAGTTACTGCCGTCGGTAAAAAAGTTTTAGAGAAAATCGCTGAGAAATTCGGTCATGAATTTACGTATGACGAAGCACTCATCGGTCACGTTGCCATCGAAGCAACGGGCGACCCTCTTCCAGAAGAAACCCTTATAAAAATGCGTGCTTCTGATGCCATCCTTTTTGGAGCAGTTGGGCATATCAAATACGATAACGACCCACACGCCAAAGTACGTCCCGAACAAGGACTTTTGAAAATGCGTAAAGAATTGGGTTTATACGCCAACCTTCGCCCCATCAAATTATTTGACGAATTGTTAGAAGCGTCTTCTATCAAACCAGAAATTTTGAAAGGTGCAGATATTCTTTTCTTCCGTGAATTAACGGGTGACGTTTACTTCGGAAAAAGAGAAAGAATCGAAGATGGAAATACGGCTTACGATACAATGATTTACAGCAAATATGAAGTAGAGCGTATTGCCCGCAAAGCCTTCGATGCAGCCATGACTCGTGGAAAGAAATTAATGTCGGTTGATAAAGCTAATGTATTGGAATCGAGCCGTTTATGGAGAGAAACTGTGCAGGAGGTTGCTAAAGATTATCCAGAAGTTGAGGTTACACATCAATTTGTGGACTCGGCAGCGATGATGTTAATCAAAGATCCCAAACAATTTGATGTAGTTGTTACTGGTAATCTTTTCGGAGATATTCTAACGGACGAAGCCTCACAAATTGCAGGATCAATGGGAATGCTGGCCTCTGCCTCAATAGGCGACAGTACAGGCGTATATGAGCCAATCCACGGTTCTGGACATGATATTGCAGGAAAAGGTATCGCAAATCCTATGGCATCCGTATTGTCGGCAGCTTTGTTATTGGATATTTCTTTTGGCATGAAAGCAGAATCAGAGACTATTATTGCGGCAGTAGATTCAGTCTTGAAAGCAGGTTTCCGTACAGGAGATATTGCTACAAAAGACACCCCAAAAGATATGATTTTGGGAACTGAAGCAATTGGTGAAGAGATTTTGAAGAGGTTGTAAATTGCTAAATACAAATTATAAAAATGGCTGATGATTGATTTCGTCAGCCATTTTTTATTAATATTTAAAAGCTGTTTTAGTAGTTTTTAATTTAAAAGTAGAATTAAATAATTTTTCAGTAGTAATCTTAGTGAGAGGGTAACCTGTTTGGTTATTATAAGTATATACCTCAATCGTTTCAGATGCTAAAACTCCTTGTAAATAATTTTTAGAGGTTAATATATTATTTGTACTTTCATAAATTGCCAAGTCTCTAAATCCAAATAATCTATATACCCATTTTAATACTTTGTATGGATTTGGCTTATCATCGTAAGTGTATTCACTACTTAATATTTCGGAGGGTGAGAACACGTTTTTTATAAAAACTTTGATTACATTACCTTTGTTATCATATTCATAACGATAATATGTTTCAAAAGGAGATTCCAATTTAACATCATTTTTATCAATATTAGCGAATTTAGTAATCCCATTGTTGATTATCTGATCGTTTAAATTAGGTTCAAATTGGGAATAAGTGTAAGAAGATTTGTAACCTAAAATATCATTTTCGACCGTGACAACTTCATATCCATTAGCTATTTTTCTGGAAGCATACTCCATTTTATAGACAGCATTTCCCCAGTAAATATCACTAATCAATTTATATCCCTTCGATTCATCTCCTGTAAGAATATTATTGAATAAGGGAGGAGATTTCATAGGAGAACCATTTTCTCTGATCGTATCGATATTTTGTAGATTATTCAACTTGCCATTAGCATAAATAAGCGAATAAGTACTTTTTACAGTTACATGTGGGGTTGTACTTTCAGACACAAACCCTTTCAAAATAGGTGTAACAGATGTTGCTTCTGTCTCCTTTTCACATGAAGATAAAATAATAAGAGAGAGAAAGTAAAAAATGTGCTTTTTTATAAGAAGTGTATTTTGAGTTTAAAATTGAATTCACCAAAATAAAAAACACTGATTGAATTGAAATTCAGTCAGCGTTTTCAATTAAATGATAATAAATTCTAAGCCACTTGACGGCTTAGACGTTTTACTATCTTTGAGGGTTTTACTTTATCAGCTTCTTTCTTTGCTTCTTCAATTCTAAAACGACGAAACGCTTCTTGGATTCCATCTTCTATTACGTCTAAAATATATTTATCTTTTGTTTCCATAACTTTGAATTTTTGTCCAGATTTCTGGTTGTGTTATTGTAATTGAACCATCTTTCTCATCACGTGCAACGAGTTTTGGTGTACCTAAGTTATAATCTGAATTATCATGAACTGACCAGTGATTGACCACAGGAATGAATAAATCTACCAAATTTTTGATACCTCCTTTATACCGTCTTTTTACATCTTCATCGAGTATGAAATGACCTCCTTCTCTCACTCTTTTGGCTACTCGTTTGAGTGCCATATCGTAAGATTCAAGCCACAAATACATCAATACTACTTCATAACCAAGTGATTGTGCTTTTTTAGTTAATCCTACATAACTCTTTGTGGCTAAGGTAGTTTCAAGAGCAAAGCTGGATTTTTCAGCCAATAAAACATCTACTCTTTTCAACATTATCCTACCCGCTTGAAAGGCAACTGATTCTGGAAACTCAGGATTTAATTTTGCTGCAATAATATCAGCATTTACAAATTCTATTCCACCCAAAAATTCGGGTAAAAGAATTTTGGCTGTAGTGGTTTTCCCTGCACCATTACATCCCGAAAGAATGAAAAGTTGTGGATTTAATTCTTATTTAAAAGGATAGAATTTTAACAAAAGCAACAAAAACAGTTTTAAACTCCATCCACCAAACTAATTTCGTAATTTTACTGTTCCAATTATTCAGACAAATACATTTTATCCAGAAATCATGTTGAAGCCCCAGATTTTTATTTATACCGAATCAACGCCCAATCCTAATTCAATGAAGTTTGTTTTGAACTTTGAATTAGTGCCAGATGGTTCGTCATTCGACTACGCAACGCCCTCAGATGCTATCGCAGAAGGTAAAAATTCACCTTTGGCAGTGGCATTGTTTGGTTTTGATTTTGTTCAAAGAGTATTTATTTCTTCCAATTTTATCACCGTTACTAAAGACGATGATACTAAATGGGAAGACGAACTCTTTGGAATGAAGCAATTTTTGAAGCAATTTTTTGAAGATAAAAAAGATGTTTTTACCAAAACAACCATTGATACTTACGAAGGAGCAGGTGGTGAGCAAGATTCCGATACCGTTATCAAAATTAAAGCCGTTTTAGACCAATACGTGCGTCCAGCCGTAGAATCTGATGGTGGAGCCATCAATTTTCATTCGTTCCACGATGGCACGGTGAAAGTGCTTTTGCAAGGGTCATGTTCGGGTTGTCCGTCATCAACAATTACCTTGAAACAAGGCATCGAAAATCTTTTGACTCGTATGGTACCTGAGGTGAAAGAAGTTTTGGCGGAGGGAGTTTAATTTTGAGCAAAGACGCTCGTTGACGTTCAAATAGAGATGTTTGAACCATTAAAAAAGGTAGTGTCGGAACAAAATCCTAACACTACCTTTTTTAATTTAATTTTATAATCCATTGATTTATAAATACTTACAACATTAAACTATTGATTCTTAGATAGTAACACAAATTTTAAAACCTAATGGAAATATTCATCATTATTGGACTCATCTTACTCAATGGTGTTTTCTCATTGGCTGAAATGTCATTAATTTCTTCTCGTAAATTTAAGTTAGAGGCAGCCAAGAAAAAAGGTAAAATTGGAGCAAAGACAGCCTTAGAACTCACCGATAATCCTACTAAATTTCTCTCTACCGTTCAGATTGGCATTACTTTAATTGGTATTCTTTTGGGTATTTATAGTGGAGAAAAATTAACGCAAAATACCACGGAATTCTTCATGAAATTTGCTGTGTTAGTGCCTTACGCTGAAGAACTCTCCGTGGCAGTAATCTTGATTTTCATCACTTTTATATCCATTGTCTTTGGCGAACTTCTTCCTAAAAGATTAGGGCTGACTTTCCCAGAACCCATTGCCATGGCGTTGGCTCGACCAATGAAAATTTTATCAATCATGACCTCCCCTTTTGTGTGGTTGCTCACTTTTACCAACGACATTATCCTTAATATTTTTAGCATAAAACATTCCTTGGATAGCAAGGTTTCGGAAGAAGAAATTAAATCAATTATCAAGGAAAGTGCTGATGGAGGCGAAATTCAGGAAATTGAACAGGGCATTGTGGAACGAGTTTTTGAACTTGGCGACCGTAAAGTAAATTCATTAGTAACGCACCGAAGTAGTATCGTTTTTTTCAGTGAAAGTGATGATTTAGAGACGATTAGATTGAAAATAAACAATGAAAAACATTCAGCCTATCCCGTTTGTAAGGACAATAAAATTGACGAAATAACAGGTCTGATTCACTTGAAAGACCTTTTTACGCCTTCCATTGAGGTTGATTTTAATCTCATGAATTATGCAAAAAAACCTCTTTTCATAAATCAAGGAATGTCTGCCTATAGACTATTAGAATTGTTTAAAAATGAGAAAATTCATTGTGGGATTGTGGTGGATGAATACGGGATTACGCAAGGAATCGTGACAATGGATGATGTTTTGGATGCTTTAATTGGAGATGTTACTGAATCAAATCAGGATGAATATCAAATTGTTCAAAGGAATGAAAGGTCTTGGCTTGTGGATGGACAATATTCTATTATTGAGTTTATTAAGTTTTTTGATATTGATTTGGAAGAGGATTACCAAGACGATTTTGTAACGGTTGCAGGACTTTTTATTCATAAATTTTCAACCCTTCCTGATATTGGAGATAAATTAGTTATAAGTGATTTAGTGTTGGAAATTATTGACAAAGACGGACAACGAATTGATAAAATTTTGGTGGAAAGGCTTTAACTGTTCTACTATTATAGAACGCAAGCTGGGTTTTGAACCCAGCCTGCGTTAGTCCGATAATCTGTTCCCAATATTGCGTGATAATCATTTTTATTTACTAATTCTCAAAAAGGCATCTGATTTCAAAATCGGATGCCTTTTTGATTATCTACTCAACCAAGTCATTGATTTTCAGCACATTATTATGAACAATTTAAAATTATTTTTATCAAGTCATTTGATTTTAAACATTTTAAGATATACATTTGTTAATATTTTAGGCAACTCTAAATTTTATTTAAGTCTATCAAAAATTAAAATCAAGACACATGAAAATAATTAAACACACACGAAAACCGATTTATGCTATTTTATTGATATTCAGTTCATTACCAGTTTTTTCACAAGGATTAAAAGGAAAAATAATTAGTGAAGGGAAAGCCGCTGAATTTGTGAATATTACCGTTCCTTCTCTCAAAAATATCGGTTCGCAAGCCGATATTGAAGGAAATTTTTTACTGGAAAATCTTCCTGTTGGTAAACAAATTATTCAAATCTCAGGCGTTGGATTCAAGACTACTCAGAGAACTGTACAAATTCAAAACGATAAAATTTCAACGGTAAGTTTTGAAATTGAGCCCGATCAAACGTCTCTAAATGAGGTAGTTGTGAGTGGAACGATGAAAGAAACATTAGTAAATTTATCCTCCACTCCCATCGAAATTTATACCCCAACATTTTTCAAAAAAAACCCAACGCCAAGTCTTTTTGAAGCTATGACTATGGTTAATGGCGTTCGTCCGCAGTTGAATTGTAGCGTTTGCAACACGGGAGATATTCACATTAACGGCATGGAGGGAGCGTACACGATGATTACGATTGACGGAATGCCCATCGTCTCGGCACTTTCTACGGTTTATGGACTGTCGGGAATTCCGAACTCAATGGTTGAGCGAATTGAGGTTGTAAAAGGTCCCGCTTCAACGCTTTATGGCTCGGAAGCGGTTGGCGGATTGATTAATGTGATTACGAAAAATCCTATAAAAGCACCGCTCATTTCCTTAGATTTGAATTCAACGTCTTATGGAGAATATACACTTGACGGAGCCGTGAAAGCAAAAATTGGAAAAGCGAACACGATGTTAAGTGCCAATTATTTCAATTTCCAAAACAGATTTGACAAAAATAATGATGGTTTTACGGATATAACTTTGCAAAATAGAATTTCAATCTTCAATAAATGGTCTTTTGACAGAAAGAATAATCGAACTTTTACGCTGGCAAGTAGATATGTGAATGAAGACCGTTTTGGAGGCGAATTAAATTGGCAAAAAGAGGACCGAGGTGGCGATAAAATTTATGGAGAAAGTATTTATACAAAACGTTGGGAAGTGATTAGTAATTATCAGTTACCCATTGACAATCAGCAAATTAACCTTCAAATATCCTATAATAATCATGACCAAAACTCTGTTTATGGACAGCAACCCTACATTGCCAAACAAGAAATTGCTTTCGGACAATTGCTTTGGGATAAGAAATTAGGCAAAAATCATGATGCACTTTTTGGAATGGCTTTGCGTTATACTTTTTATGACGATAACAATACTTTAACCCAAGATGAAAACGATTCGACCGTGAATAAACCAAGTAAAACGTTTTTGCCAGGAATATTTGCCCAAGATGAAGTTAAATTAAATAGTAGAAATACGGTTTTATTGGGTCTTAGATATGACTATAATTCCATTCACGGAGGCATTTTTTCACCCCGAGTTAATTGGAAATATAATTCAGAGAAATCGGATATTATTAGGTTAAGTTTTGGAACGGGTTATCGAGTTGTGAATTTGTTTTCGGAAGATGAAACGGTTTATACGGGATCAAGAAAAGTGGAAGTTGTGGCTAATTTGAACCCAGAAAAATCTTGGAATACAAATCTCAATTATCAAAAAACGATTACCCATTCCAAAGGATTTTTATCACTTGAAGGAAGTCTTTTTTATACTTATTTCACTAATAAAGTGGTTGCAGACTACGATACAGACCCACAGAAGGTGATTTTTGATAATCTGAAAGGCTACGGAGAATTATTGGGTGCCAGTTTAAACTTAGATTTCAACTTCACGAATGGCCTAAAAATCATGCTTGGCGGAACATATACTGACATTTACAGAATAGAAAATAACATCAAAATTCGTCAAAAGAAAACGCCTATTTTTACCACAAATTATGCCATATCATACACGCATCCAAAATCTCAAATCATGCTTGATTTTACTGGAAATGTTTATGGTTCAATGGATTTACCGCTAATTGCAGATGACATTCGTTCTGCACAATCGCCTGTTTTTAATCTCTCGAATCTTCAAATTTCAAGACGATTTAATAACGGTTTACAGATTTATGCAGGCTTGAAAAATATGTTCAATTTCTTCCCAGAACAAAAAATTATTTATCAAGCAAAAGATCTGCGTTCAGAGCAAATAAAAACGTCAGCTTTGAGTACTTTGCCACAGGGATATTATTTCAATACTGATGCCAGTTTTGCTCCAATACAAGGAATTAGAGGTTTTTTAGGGATACGTTGGAATTTGTTTTGAGATTTTTGTGGTAAATTTATGAGGGGATGAGGTTAATATAAGTGAGTAATTATGATTTTCCGCTCAACTTCCCGAAAGTAGAAATAACTTTCGGGAAGTTACCGAGAGATTTACTTCCCTAAAGTTATTTCTACTTTCGGGAAGTTTTGACTTAAAGTGTTATTGTTTTAAGAAAAAATTGTCTCAGACGTGCCACGGTTCTACGCTCAATTCTACGCAAACCGTGGCACGTCCTTAAACTTCATCGGCATGATAAACTTGTATAAATTTTCGTTAAGTAAATAAAATCATATATAATGTACAAAAATATCATCCTCCCCATTCTCCTAATAATATCCTCATTATCAAATACTTATGCACAAAATAATGTCACAATTTCAGGAATTGTGAAAGATAAAGTAGCAAAAACGGCTTTGCCTTTTGTGAACATTATCCTC
>JANPIG010001060.1:0-1460 GCA_031424875.1 Cytophagales bacterium | reverse complement strand
CTCCTATTAACCCTTTCCAATATCATCGTAGAGTAACGCATGAAGTGATGAATTTTGGAGGGCATAATGTGCCAAGAGTTATCGCAGATTATCAACAGATAGAGGTTGCTGAACATGATGATTTGAAACCGATTGGGCATTATTACTTGCCTTTGCCCGATAAATGGACGATGAACGATTTAGGAGCAGATTATATTTATACGGGAAAAAATCCTGCGAAATATATGCTACCCATGGGTTTAAAAGAGATTTTGGATTATGATGTTTGGAAGAATCAAACGGATAAAGTCAATAAATTCCCCATGCTTTCGGTTTCGGAATATCAACAAAATGAAGAGAAACATGAAGTGATGAATTTCTTGAAAATTAATTTATCGGAATTGAATACTGATTTGATTTCAAAATTAAATACTGATTTCAAAATTGTCTTGTGCTTACATACTGATAACGCTCACGCAATGCCTGAGTTAAGAAGATTTTTCTTTGAACTTATTGATAATCACATTACTACGCCCATTGTTTTAATTAGAAAGTATCAAAATTTATCTGAAAGTAATTTTCAATTATTTTCAGCTACTGACTGTGGAGGCTTACTAATTGATGGTTTTGGAGATGGTATTTTGTTGGAATTGCCAGATTTATCAAATAAATCAGAACTTTTAAGTATCTCAAAAAGTTACAATTCAACAGCCTTCGGAATCTTGCAAGCCGCTCGTACACGCATGAGTAAAACCGAATATATTTCGTGTCCTTCGTGTGGAAGAACATTATTTGATTTGCAAGAAACAACCGCCATGATTCGTAAAAGAACGGAACATTTGAAAGGTGTAAAAATTGGAATTATGGGTTGTATCGTGAATGGTCCTGGTGAAATGGCAGATGCAGATTATGGTTATGTGGGAGTTGGAAAAGATAAAATTTCCCTTTACCGTGGGCAAGAAGTTATCAAAAAATCCGTTCATTCTGATAACGCCGTAGATGAATTAATTGAATTGATTAAAGAAGATGGAATTTGGTTTGAGGCAAGTTTAGAGAATAGAAATTAGAACATCATTTTCATAAAATATAAAATTATGTCAAAATTAAAAGAGCAATTCAAATTAGGGGAAGCCTTTGGATATTTTTTTAGGGTTTTCAGAAAACCTGACCCATCAAAGCCAACAAATTTCAATATCAAAACGATGCACATTATCAATAAAATATCAATCACGATGTTTTTGGTATGTTTATGTGTGATGATTTATAGGGCATTTTTTCGTTAGATTTTACCACATAGGTAGGAGAGGGAGGCTAGGTTTTTTTACTTGAAATGCGGAGGAATGTTATTTTATTTTACCACATAGATAAGAGAGGTCGGTTAGGTTTATTGTCTTTCAATTAGAGGAATGTTAAAACCACTAATTAAATGAATATAGAAGATTTTAGAGAATATTGTATCGCTATGAAAGGCGTTTCGGAAG
>JANPIG010001059.1:0-1845 GCA_031424875.1 Cytophagales bacterium | reverse complement strand
TTGATGTTCATCATCCAAAGAAGATTTGGCTAAATATGGAATTTCATAATCTCTAAATGGTGGATGTAATAGAATATTTCCAATTCTATTTTCTGGCAAATGGACAATTTCAGCAAAAATTACCTCTGGATTATTTTCTTGTTCAACTTTTGTAATTTCTTTGACAATTTCCAAAACATTTTTATCAGCATGGGCAAATCTTCCTAATAGATTGGCAGCACTTGAACCGCTGATGCCTTCTAAATAAATCGGCAAATTATCATCGCCTGTAAGTCTAAACATAATGGAAGAGGAGGGCGCAGTTTTATGATTTTCTTTGGCATATTTTTTTAGATCATTTTCAGTTAAATCTACTTGATATGAGTCATTTTTATAGGCCTCTAACCAAAGTCTAAAAAGATATTGTTGAAATTGATTTTGTTGAAATTTTACTGTTGAATTCTCCTGAATGGGCAAATTCAAACCATCTGTAATGGGGGTATTATTGTTTCTTCCAGATTCACCATAACCGATACCCGTTTCTGTGTCTAAGGCGAATAAAAGGGGGACTTCTTTGGTTTCATAACGGTTAAAAAAGCGAGTTTTAAAATCTTTGAGTTTTTGATTTTCAGGTTTTTCGGCAAGATTTTTTGCAAAATTATAAACTTCCTCTAAAATGTCTTGAAAACGTTTGTCCAATGAATTTTGGTTAAATAGTTTTACCAAATCCGTTTGAAACAATTTACCCTCTTCGAAAGGTACTCCAAATGCACTCAAAGTCTCAATTACATTTTGATAGGCACTTATTTCGTTTGCTGTGATTTTGTCAATTTTGGCTAAAAGCTGTTCAATTTTGTCTAATATTTCTGCTAGATTTCCCTGAGGAGAAAGTGTATTTCTGACCTGTCGAGTAAATTCATTACCTGTTATAGCAGGTTCTAACTCATTGACTAATAGTTGTGTAGAAATTAATTCTTCTATAAATGCCGTGGCTTCTTCTTTAGAAATTTCGTCATCAATCAAGTGCGGTAGCAGGTCAGAGATTTTTGCACCAGATTTGCACAAATCCAAGACCATTTGGATATAATCTGACCAAGCAATAGCACTAATTTGATGGATTCTGCGTCCATCTACATACTTATATTCCACGTATCTAATGTCTTCACCTACCTGATATACACTTGAGTTTTGGTAGTATTTTAAAGACATTTTTACGGATGGAATTTCTGCTAACTGTTGAGCTAATGCCCCGGCATAGTGCATATCTAAGCGAGTATTTCGCTGTGTTTTTTCAGATAATTCAATATTGGTTTCATCATTCCATTCTATTACTCCACAACCCGCAAAAAGCCCGAATGGAGTGCATCTACTGCACATACGAGTATAATATTTGGCTAAAGACAAGGGGATTCTTTGCAGTTTTTTTTCGTCAGTTATTTTATTATCTTTCCATAGCATAGCCTCACGGTATAGAACAGGAGATGCCAAATACACTGCTTCTGCAAAGGCAGGATTATCAAGAAATTGTTTTAAAAATTCTACGGAAATATCATCAGAAAATGGCAAAGTTGGCGTTCTGACAATTAATTTTGGATGAAACATTCTTTATAATTATGAAGTCTGAAATATGATTTATAAGATGATTAAGATTAATCATCCCATTTTTTCATAATTTATAACCAAAAAGTCATATCTCATAATTCACTATTCATATTTTTTTCTATCCTTAAATTTTGAACTTGAAATATTGAAAATTATCTTTCATCTTTGCAGAAACTATTCATTTTTTTTTGGGCTGTTAGCTCAGTTGGTTTAGAGCGCCGCCTTGACAGGGCGGAGGTCGTAGGTTCGAATCCTATACCGCCC
>JANPIG010001058.1:0-1159 GCA_031424875.1 Cytophagales bacterium | reverse complement strand
GGCTATTTCGGGTAAAGGCGTGATTGGAACGGTGGATAATAACAAAGTAGCTTTGGGTAATAAAAAGCTAATGGAGCAAGTAGGAGCAATAATTGCAGGGGATATTGAAGAAAAAATCATTGTCGAACAGAAATTGGGTAAAACGGTTTCATACATTTCGGTTAGCGGAAATGTGGTTGGTTTTGTCTCAATAACTGATGCCATCAAAGCAACCAGTAAAGAAGCCATTCAGGAGTTGATGCGACAAGGCGTTGAGGTAATAATGTTAACGGGCGACAATGAAAATACGGCAAAAGCGGTGGCAACTGAATTACATTTGAGTTCATACAAGGCAGGGTGTTTGCCAGAGGACAAATTGAAGGAAATTCAACGATTGCAAGCCGAGGGAAAGATCGTGGCAATGGCGGGCGACGGCATAAATGATGCTCCCGCTTTGGCACAAGCCGACATCGGAATTGCGATGGGAACAGGAACGGATGTGGCAATTGAAAGTGCCAAAATAACATTGGTAAAAGGAGATTTGCAAGGTATTGTGAAAGCTAAAAATTTGAGCCATGCCGTAATGAAAAATATCAAGCAAAATCTATTTTTTGCTTTCATTTATAATGTTTTAGGCGTTCCAATTGCCGCAGGAGTTTTATATCCATTCTTTGGAATATTACTTTCGCCAATGATTGCTGCCTTAGCGATGAGTTTTAGTTCGGTATCAGTAATTGTAAATGCTTTGAGATTAAAGAGTTTGAAAATTTAACCAAACTTTGCGACATAGCACAAAAAATGATAAAGTTAATCGGAATTATTGTCTTATATTTTATCGCTTCTTTGAACTTATTCACTCAAAAATCAACGCCAATAGTTGATTGAGAAGGACACATTATGAACCACAATTCCATCATGAGTAAAAAGATACCTGAAGGTAGGTTTGATCCCTCTGGAAAATCAATAACTCGAATACACAATTGATGGTAATTGAAATGTAGTGAATTCGAGGGGTAAAGTAATTGCAACCATAATTCCATTTCTCTTTTCTTGTAATATATTTCAAACCATAAAACGAACAGGACTTTCAATGAGTAAATTATTGACACGCTTATCCGAATATGAACATAAGTAAGAGAGTTAGACAAATTGATAACTATTTTGCACTATTGAACCCAAT
>JANPIG010001057.1:0-1182 GCA_031424875.1 Cytophagales bacterium | reverse complement strand
AAAAAACAAGTTACCATTGATTATTATACAGAAAGTAAAAATCAGACAAAAACCGACCCTAAGCCTCGTACAACTTTACGCAAATTGGCAGAATTATTAACTTCTCTGGGCTATGAACCTTTGATAAGTTTGAATGATGTAGTCAAAGAAAATCAAGAGCCTTCCTATCGTAGTTTGATGACAAAAATTGGTGTTGCG
The DNA here is from genome assembly GCA_031424875.1 of Cytophagales bacterium. Lineage (GTDB taxonomy): Bacteria > Bacteroidota > Bacteroidia > Cytophagales > Spirosomataceae > Arcicella. The sequence continues at coordinate 984 of JANPIG010001057.1, read as the reverse complement.
GGCTTTTGTGCGGCAAATATTATGCTTTTTAGCTTTCCTGAATATTTAGGTTTGCAGGATGTTTCTTTTAAAAATTTATTCGGATACTTGAATTTTTTCTTTGCCATTCCAGTCGTTTTTTATTCTGGTTCTAGCTATTTTGACTCTGTCTATCGTAGCCTCCGCAAAGGAGTTGTCAACATTGATGTTCCTATTCTTTTGGGTATTCTCACAGCATTTTTTAGGGGAATGTATGAGGTGATTTTTCTGAACGGTGCAGGATATTTTGATTCTGTTTCGGGGCTAATATTTTTCTTATTGATTGGCAAATGGTTTCAGCAAAAAACATATACCTACCTCTCCTTCGAGCGAGATTATAAATCATATTTTCCTTTAGCTGTTACTCGCTTATTACGAGGAAAAGAGGAAGCAATTCCTGTAGCTTCACTGGTAAAAGGTGATAAAATTTTGATTCGCCATAATGAATTAATCCCTGCCGATGGAGTATTATACAAAGGCAATGCCCAAATAGATTACAGCTTTGTAACGGGAGAATCGCAGCCAGAGCAAAAAAAATTAGGTGATTTATTGTATGCTGGTGGAAAACAAATAGGTGAAAGCATTGAAATTGAGGTACTTAAAGATGTTTCGCAAAGTTATTTAACTCAACTTTGGAATAATGAAGCCTTTCAAAAAAATCATACAAGTCAGATAAAAACTTTTGCTGACTCGGTTGGAAAATATTTCACAATTGCTATTGTTTTATTAGCCACATTAGTCGGATTTTTTTGGTGGAATCTCTACGATACCAGCCGTGCTTTGAATGCTTTTACAGCAGTTTTGATAATTGCTTGCCCTTGTGCTTTATCACTTTCTTATCCTTTCGCTTTAGGAAATGGGCTCAGAATTTTGGGAAAACAGCATTTTTACTTAAAGAATTCAGAGGTTTTTGAACGGTTATCAAAATGTGATACAATTGTTTTTGATAAGACGGGAACTTTAACA
>JANPIG010001056.1:0-2154 GCA_031424875.1 Cytophagales bacterium | reverse complement strand
ATTAGAAATAAAAACAAAAATGATACAACTTTCCGAACAAGAATTGCTTCGCCGACAAAAGCGTGAAGAATTGATGAAAATGGGCATCAACCCATATCCTGCTGAAATGTTTGACATAAATGTTACGGCTGCTGATATTTTAAAAAACTACGATAATAATAAAATAGATTATAAATCAATATCTATTGCAGGGCGTTTGATGTCTTTCCGAATTATGGGAAGTGCTTCTTTTGCTGAATTGCAAGATTCAACAGGACGTATTCAAGTATATTTTCGCCGTGATGATTTATGTCCAGACGAAGACAAAACGCTTTATAATACGGTTTTCAAAAAACTTTTAGATATCGGTGATATTATCGGTATCAAAGGTTACGTTTTCACCACTCAAACTGGTGAAATCTCTATTCACGTTACAGAATTCAAGATTTTAAATAAATCTTTGAAACCACTCCCCGTGGTAAAAAGAGACGAAGATGGTAATATTCACGATGGTTTTACTGACCCAGAGATGCGTTATCGGCAGCGTTATGTTGACTTAATCGTAAATCCTGAGGTAAAGGATATTTTCTTGAAACGTTCAAGAATCATCACTACCATGCGTACCATGTTCGACTCCAAAGGTTGGCTGGAAGTAGAAACGCCCATCCTACAACCCATTCATGGAGGAGCATCTGCACGCCCGTTCAAAACGCATCATAACACGCTGGATATGCCTTTGTACATGCGTATTGCCAACGAATTATATTTGAAAAGATTAATTGTAGGTGGTTTTGAGGGAGTTTATGAATTTGGAAAAATGTTCCGCAACGAAGGAATGGATAGAACCCATAACCCAGAATTTACGTCATTAGAGTTTTATGTAGCCTATAAAGACTATAACTGGATGATGGAAATAACGGAGCAGATTTTTGAAAAAGTAGCTATAGCCACTAATGGACAAACTGTAGTGAAAGTAGGGGAAAATGAAATTGAATTTGCTGGACCGTTCACTCGTTTGACTATTGCCGAGGCTATCGAAAAATATACAGGCGTAAATGTGGAAGGTATGAACGAAGAAACACTTCGTGACCACTGTAAATCGTGGGGAATTGAAGTAGATGCCACCATGGGGACTGGTAAATTGATTGATGAAGTATTTGGCGAAAAAGTAGAAGCAAACCTTATTCAGCCCACTTTTATCATTGACTATCCCGTGGAAATGTCACCTTTGACAAAAAAACATCGTAGCAAAGAAGGTTTGGTCGAACGTTTTGAATTATTCGTTAATGGAAAAGAAATTGCTAATGCTTATTCAGAATTAAACGACCCAATTGACCAAAGAGAGCGTTTTGAAGAACAGTTGAAACTGGCAGAACGAGGCGATGACGAAGCCATGGCAATGGACGAAGATTTCTTGCGATCATTAGAATACGGAATGCCCCCAACTTCAGGAATTGGAATTGGTATTGACCGTTTGACGATGTTAATGACCAATCAGACATCCATTCAGGAGGTACTTTTCTTCCCACAGATGCGTCCAGAGAAGAAAATCGAAATGGCAACGGATTCAGATTACGAAGCCCTCGGCATACCTACGGTTTGGATTCCAGTTTTACAAAAAATGGGCTTTACCACTATTCCAGCTTTGAAAGAAGCAAATCCGAACAAAGTTTTCAATGATTTGGGAGGAATGAGAAAGAAATTGAAATTAGATATTTCAATTCCTACTAAGGAAGATGTGATGAAGTGGTTTGAATAGTTTTTATTTGTGATTGAGTGAGTTGTGAGTTAGTAATTTGGGGCATACAAAAATCACTAACTCACAACTCACTCAATCACAACTTATCAAAAAAGCCCAACCAAATGAATGGAAGGGCTTTTTTGATGGAATATAATGTAATTCAGACTATGCTTTTTTTACATTTACAGCGTTTAAGCCACGCTTTCCTTCTTGAACGTCGAAAGAAACTGAATCATTCTCACGGATAGTTAATCCTGAAAGACCTGTAACGTGTACGAAAATTTCTTCTCCTGTGTTGTCATCAACGATAAATCCAAAACCTTTTGATTCGTTGAAAAATTTAACTTTACCAGTTTGCATAAAAAATATAAAATTGTTAAAAAATAAAAAAATACTTGAAACTTGAGGAATTAGTCAATTTAGAAATCTCTAAA
>JANPIG010001055.1:0-5235 GCA_031424875.1 Cytophagales bacterium | reverse complement strand
ACTGATTCTCAAATGGGATATAAACACGACTGTAAGATTCAGTACCTCCACCAAATCTGTTTTGGAATGTAGGCATAAAGCTTACTTCTTCTACAAATGTTGTATTAGAAACTGATATTTTGGGAGCTCCAGCAGATCCTTTCTTGGTTGTAATTATCAAAGCTCCATTTGATGCATCTGAACCATATAAAGCCGCTGCATTGGCCCCTTTCAATACTGTAACATCATCAATATCGTTAGGATTTAAAAAGTTGAGAGCATCACCTGTTGAAACTGTACCATCAATTACTACAAGAGCCTCATTATTACCTAACAAAGAACGGTTACCACGTAAAACAACACGATTACTTGGATTTACTCCGTTATTAATTGTGTTAATTTGAAGTCCTGACACCTTTCCTTGCAAAGCACTTGCTACTGAAACCGCTTTTGCTTGGTTAAGTTCCGTCCCTTTAACAGATGTAGCCGAATAACCTACCTCATCTTTTGAACGTTGAATACCAAGTGCAGTTACAACTACTTCTTGCAATTCAGAATTGTTATTTGCCAAAGCCACATTAACCGAAGTCTGTGTCCCTACCAAGACAGTTCGTGAATCAAAACCTACAAAAGAAAAAGTAAGCGATGCTCCACTTCCCACAGCGATTTTATAAGTACCGTCTGCTCCTGTAGTTGTACCTTTTGAAGTACCTTTTACGGCAATACTCACCCCTGGAAGTGGAGAGCCGTCTTCTGAAGAAGTTACCTTCCCCGTGATTTGTCTATCTTGGGCAAATGCCTGCATTCCAAGCCCAAAGAATAGCACAGTAATAATGAGTAAGAGTTTTCTCATTTTTTGTTCGTGTTTTAGTTTTAGTTAATTGATAAAATATATTATAGCGTAAAATATAATCGTACAAAACTTAACAAAGCCCATTACATTCAATAATAGCAAGTGATTGTTAGGAACATGCTAATTCAACAAGGTTTTAAGAAGTTAATTTGGATTGCTTATGGAAGCTAATTGTTGCGTTTTCGTCTTAGTCTTAGGGTAAATTTTGTTTAATGGATTGACAAAAAGAAACGAAAAACGAAGAAATTTGTATTTTAGTTTTGATTGATGATGTTGTGTTATTGTTAGTGATGAATTAAGTAAGTGTTAAAATTAGTTAATTTTTTTGAAAATTAATTAGTAAATGGTTTTTTTTTTCAGTTTTGGGTATTGTTATTCAATTTTGATTTGAAAATCGAAATGCTTGATTTATTCATTGGATTATTCTATTTGGTTTCGTTCGGACATTAGCTTTTGTCTACAAAAAAGGCTCACCTTTTGATGAGCCTTTTTTAAAACCAGATTTAATAACTAAAATTTATCCCAAAACAATTTTGTCGTTTGTTTATCACCACCAATAGCAGTTGATGCCGCAGCCCAATTTGCTTGATTCAACGTTTGTTCATTGACTGGAAACGTAAATCTTACAGGAATTTCAGCGTATGTTTTATTTGCTGGTACATTGAAAGTTGGTGCATCTAAGCGTCTCCACTCTGTCCATGCCTCAAAGCCACGATTGTATAAAGCAAGGTATTTTTGCGTGCCAATTTTTTGCTTATACGTCCCTGCTGCCGTTGAATAAGCCACTAATGGATTTTTCAAGTAAGTAGCCGCATCAGCATCTGAACCTCCCCAATATTTAATAGAAGAAATTACACCCTTGTTATAAAAATCTTCAGCAGTTCCACCTACGTTATATCCACGAGCGGCTCCTTCTGCCAAACCAAAGGCAATTTCAGAATAATCCATAATTACACCCTCTGTTGTTGGTACTGAAAGAATACCTCCAATTTGTGAAAAGTTTGTATAATTTCCACCCGCTGCATAAGGACCTCCAACATATTTTCCATTCAATTGCGTGAAAAACGTAGCTCTACGTGGGTCATTCAACGTATTGGTAATGTCCACTATGGTATTGGCAGGTACATAATCATAACGCCCACTCTGCACTAAATCCAACCAAATTGGGTTTGTATTTGGTACAGAACCTGAATAATTCAATTTTGCTCTATCATCATTTGACGTAAATACGCCTTTTGCGGCATCTTCAACTAATGCTTTTGAGGTTGCTGCATCAACGTCTGCCAAAGTCAAACCAATTTTCAGTTTCAAACCATTACCAAATTTTTTCCATTTAGTCATGTCTCCACCATAAATCAAATCAGCCGCACCGAATGAGCCTTCCGCAGTGTTGATGGCGGCAGTGGCTGCATTTACTCTTTTCACCAAATCCGCATAAATGGTTTTTGCATCATCATACTTTGGATTTACTTTGTTTGGGTCTAAGGCTTCTGTATATGGAATATCTCCAAAAGTATCTACCAAAACTTGATACGTATAAACATTCAACAACTCAATTACCAATAATTTGTTGGCTTTCGTAGCGGTTGCCGATGTTCCAATGGGCGTTTCAGCCGTTACTAATGCTTTTGCCTCTTTCAAATTATTCAATACACCAATGTACATTCTGAACCAAACGGCATCAGGAATTTTACGGGTCGTAATATCGTAATTACTTTCGTCCGTATAAGTAGTTTCAGTCCACTGTTGAGCGAACAAACGGAACACATTCCTGTTGACGTTCGTCGTAACCATTTGTTCAAAAAGGTTCACTTCTGCGGTTGATAAAACCGTTCCAGAAGGCACTGAACCCGCACTTGGACGTTTGATATCCAAGTTCAACTCTTCAAGATTTTTTTGACATGAAGAGGCAATGAGTGCTATTGCTATAAATGAGATGATTCTTTTCATTTTTTTGTATTTAAAAATGTTTTAGTAAATAAACACTTTGGTTTCACTACCTTCTAACATCCCCCTACCGAGCGACGGTCGCTCGGTAGAGGGATGTTAAAGGGTAGTAATTTTTTTAAAAAATTAAGAATGAGAATTTAAGACTACCACCAATTTCTCTAACCGAAGGATAAACACCTGATTGGAAACCTGAGATATTACCTGATGTAATTCCATCTTCTGGGTCAGCATAAGGTAAATTTTTGCTGATTATCCAAAGATTACGACCCACTACCGAGAACACAGCTCCTTTAATGAATTGACTTCTCCCAAATAGACCAACTGGCAATTTATAGCTAATTGTAACTTCTCTTAATTTTACATAACTGGCATCATAAATAAATAAAGATGATGGGTTTCTTCTGTATCCAAAAAGACCATAATTTTCACCCGAAACACGTTTTGTATTTGATGTTCCATCTGCTAAAACACCTGGATAAACGTATCCTCCACCTTCTGCATTTGAATTTCTTACAGGACTACCTGTATCATTCAACGGAGTAGTATCGGCATATAAACCAGTCGCTAAACCATAATATCTATCCAAAGAGAAAACACTTCCACCGTTTTGAATATCAATTAAAAAATTCAATGAGAGTCCTTTATAATTTATGGTATTGGTAACACCCATTTTCCAATTTGGTGTAACATTTCCAATAACACTCGTTGCGTCTGACTGTGCATAATATCCAGAAGGTAATACTACTTTCTGACCATCTTTATACACAAAATCAGTACCTTTCAACACTCCATAAGGTTCTCCAACTGCAGCATTTAAAGTAACTCCACCTTGAAACGAGCCTATTTGAAGGTTGCTTACACCATCAAATAATTCAACAACTTTGTTACGATTCATGGTATAATTTACACCAACTCTCCATGAAAAATCTTTGAATTGAACAGGAATTGCAAATAATGAAAGTTCAACTCCCTTGTTTTCAATGGTTCCAGCATTTACAAATTTCCTATCATAACCTGTTGATTTTGTGACAGATACGGGCAATATTTGATCAACTGAAAGGGTACGATATACCGAAACATCGAAGCCTGCTCTGTTTTTTACAAACTTCATTTCCAAACCTGCTTCAATACTTTTTGTCCGTTCTGGTTTAAGGTCAGGATTGTTCAATGTTGCACTTGTCGAGAATAACGTTTGTCCACCAAAACTATCTCTTGTATCTCCATTTACGTTTGTTGGTTTTGTATAAGTGTTTAACAAACTCAATGCTGGTGCTGTATTTCCAACTTCTGCATAGTTTAATCTTAACTTACCGAAACTTAATGCTTGCCAACTTTCACTTAATTTATTTGAGAAAATATAACTACCAGAAATTGATGGGTAGAAATAGGTATTATTAGCCACAGGAAGTGTAGAAGAAACGTCTCTACGGGCAGTAATATCTAAGAATAATTCATTTCTATATCCCAACGAAGCACTCGCAAAAATACCTTCTTGATAAATCTGAGAATAACTTTCAGTTGGAGCACTAATTGGCGAAACGGTGTTTGATAATGAATACAAATTAGGAACTACTAAACCGCCTTGCGTTCCAGCAAAAACACTACCCGTTTGTGCATGACGAATGTTTGCTCCAATTAAACCCTTTAAACTGAAAGTTTCAGAAAAATCTTTGTTATAATTCAGAAATAAATCATAATTCATCTCTCTAAAATTACGGTCATATCGATCATATTTTGCCGTTCCGTTATTATTAATCGAACCAACAGCCACTCTCTCTTCTTGTAATTCGTTATAAGTATCTAAGGTAACACGACCTAAAATATCAATATTATCTGTGATTTTATAAGTTAAAGCCACATTTCCGAAAATACGATTTCTCCAATCCGTTTGGAAATTATTGGCACGTTGCCAGTAAGGATTGTCCCAATAAATAGGCTTCAAATTAGATGGGTCAGCCCAGTTCCAAGTAATGTTTTGTCCTGTTCTATCAAATGCCGATTTCAAGTCTAAAATATCAACATTTGTTTGATACCACTGACGAAAGCTACTCATGATATTATCAGAATAACCATTACTATAACGTTCTTTCGACCCATCTTCTCCTCAATTCGGGAAATCAAGTCCTTGGGTTGCGGCTCAAAATTTACCTGATAAATTCTTTAATAACTCAACGACTTTCAACGGAAGCGTAGGTTTAGAGGGTGGTGGAGAAAATGGAACGTATCGAGTTTCATACACCAGATTTGATCAAACGGGTATTTTACCAAATAGTAGTATTCAGAAAAACAGTTTTTCATTCTCTGGAACGCAAGATTTTTCTAAGAAATTAACGGCAACAACGAGCATCAATTTCGTTCGTCAGGTTGCGAAGGGACGTTATAGTAATGGTTATTCTGATAATATCATGAGTAGCTTTCGTCAGTGGTATCAAACAAATGTTGATATTTTAGAC
>JANPIG010001054.1:0-1360 GCA_031424875.1 Cytophagales bacterium | reverse complement strand
TTTATTTCACTCAATAAGTTTAAAAATGAATCCTCTCCGTTGAATTCGCTTCTCACGATTACAGGTAATGTTTTTGGTCTCTTGCTTAAATGGGCACTATGGTATGCAATTGCGAGATCAGAAACTCCGCTATACCTATACCACAAAATGTTGAACGCAGTGAAAAGAATTGCATCGAGATGAGAACTATTCTTTGCAGCAAATTCACTTAATCTCTCTGTAAAACTTTTTGAAAAAAATGACACAACCATTAGCGTACATACATCCCGAAGCAAAACTTGCCCAAAATGTGGTGGTTGAGCCTTTTACAGTTATACACCAAAATGTTGAAATTGGCGAGGGTTCATGGATTGGCTCAAATGTCACAATTTTTCCTGGAGCGAGAATTGGCAAAAACTGTCGTATTTTTCCAGGAGCCGTAATTTCTGCCATTCCTCAAGATTTGAAATTTGGGGGCGAAGATACACTCGCCATCATCGGCGATAATACAACTGTTAGAGAATGTGCTACTATCAATCGTGGCACAAATGATAAACATAAAACGCAAATTGGCAAAAACTGCTTGATTATGGCTTATGTTCACGTAGCTCATGATTGCTTAATTGGAGATAATTGTATCCTTGCCAATAGTGTACAAATGGCCGGACACGTAGAGGTAGGTGATTTCGCTATTGTGGGAGGGTCGAGTGCCGTGCATCAATTTGTAAAAATTGGTCGTCATGCTATGGTTTCGGGTGGTTCTTTGATTAGAAAAGATGTCCCTCCTTTTACAAAATCTGGTCGTGAGCCACTTTCTTATGCTGGCATAAATTCAATTGGATTACGCAGAAGAGGCTTTTCTGATGAACAAATTACCCAAATTCAAGAGACTTACCGATATGTATATTTAAAGAGTTTGAACAATAATGATGCTCTCACACAAATAGAAATTAACCTTCCAGCCTCCGCAGAAAGGGATGAAATTGTAAACTTTATTCGCAATTCAGAAAGAGGGATTATGAAAGGATTATCTTAATACTTATCATTTAGAAACGGAAGTCGTCCTTTAAAAGGACGACTTCCGTAATTTTCCAAGTCGCAAATTTATTGCTTTAAATGTAACAACTTTGCGGTTTAAAATTAAATGCAAATCTCCACACAAAATCTTGGTAAAAAATTCAGTAATGAATGGATTTTTAGAAATTTGAATGAAATATTTCAAGGTGGAGAATCATACACTTTTGTAGGATCAAACGGCAGTGGAAAATCTACACTTTTACAAGTTTTATCAGGCTATATGCCTCATTCAGAAGGAATTATTAATTATCAGATTGATGATAAAACGATTGAAATAGATAGTTTTTACAAACATTTAATCATT
>JANPIG010001053.1:0-7146 GCA_031424875.1 Cytophagales bacterium | reverse complement strand
AATAGAATTTGAATTAAAACAGCCCATTGATAAGCATAGCAAGAAACTCATTACGTCAAATATTGAGTTGTTTTTGAATTATTGTGAGCGTTTTTATGATCGCCAATTTCTAACAAGAGACCACGTAAATAAAGGTATTTTAGCTAAATTTGAAGATTTACTAAATAATTATTTTGCCTCAGAAAAACCTCAAACGCTTGGTTTACCCTCAGTTGCTTATTTTGCGGAGGAACTACATTTATCCGCCAATTATTTTGGAGATTTAATCAGAAAAGAAACGGGGCAATCAGTAAAAGAGTTGATTCAAAATAAGTTAATTGAGGTGGCAAAAGATAAAGTTTTTGAAAATGATAAGTCGGTGAATGAAATTGCGTACCAATTAGGTTTTAAATATCGTCAACACTTTTCGAGATTATTTAAACAACGACTGGGAGTTACGCCGAATGAGTATAAGCATTTGAATTAAAAACATTTTCATTATACTGAAACAATTTGCACTAATCATAAAACATTTCAGTATAATGAAAATATTTTGGCTCTTCTCTAATTCAGTCAAAAATGGCTGACTGTAAAGCCTTATTATGTTCTCAAAATTCCCTTCAAATCCGCAGGTGAATATCCTACTGATTTCAACACCTTATTGTCCGCTATGCGGTAAACTAAAAATTTATCTCCATCTGGTAAAATTTCTGCCTCTGTTCCGTCCTTCTCAAAATAATATTTTACTGTTGCTTCGGCTTCTTCATGCGTACTACACGCCTTCGACATATTGGAACGTTGAACTTCATTGAACAAATCCACAAACTTTTCGCCCAGACCAAATTCCAGAACTGCTCCCGAAAGTACATATTGAATATCGCAAAGTGCATCTGCCACTTCTATTAAATCATTATTTTCAATGGCTTCTTGGAGTTCTTTTAACTCTTCGGCAATCAAACTGACACGAAGTTTGCAACGATCAGCGGATGGAATTTGTGGGGTATCTAAAATGGGTGCTTTGAAAGTGCGGTGAAAATCAGCGACTTGATTGAGAGAATCTAATTTTTGCATTGATTTATATGGATAAGTTGGTTACTTGTTCAAATTTACTGATAATGTAGATAAGAAAGGCACATCTGTCCACACAATATTGTGGATAAGTCCATAAGTGTCTATTTTTCAGAGTGTTACGATATTCACGTGGAACATTTGCTGTTAATTAGTTGAACGTCAGTAAGTTAGGTGTTTCACAAAAATAAACAAACACTAGAAGAGTATAAGAAAACAACCCAAACGTGAAAAGCGATGAAGACTTATTTAATGTAATACTAGCCATAACCAAATGTATAAAATTAAATAGAGAGTGGTCTTTCTCAACCAAGAGGTTATCAAAAGAAATATATTTCCCGAGGGTAGAAGGGAAGACTTCATGGATAAAAGTGGAATAATTTTAACGATAGAGTAGAGAAGAAGGCGTTTTAAAGTTCTAAAATGTCTTATTTGAATGCTAAGGACGAGTGAAATTTAAAGGCTTTAAAATCAAAGGAAATAAGCGAAATAAGAAGGGTTTAAATTTTTGGAGGGATATTTGAAAATTGAAAAGGTAGGAGCAAAATCTATAATTCTATTTAATTCTAAAATTTATAAATCTTAGAATAATACAGATAGTAAATATTGCTCCTACTCTATACCAAAGATTTTCTTGTCAAGTTAATTACTTCTTTGCTCCCGCCCTTTTCAAAGAATAGACGATTGAGAATTAAATCAGACATATTCCCCACCCTCTTTAATCTACTCTCTATCCTCCCTTCTCTAACTTGGGCGCTTCTCTTCAAAAGTGCCATCTGTATAAAAAATCATTATTCTCTCTATTTGTTTATTAGTATGCGGAGAAGGAATAGTAGGACGCTCAATTTTTCGTTTTGGCATCACATTTACGGGCGTCTGTACGGGTAATTGTTCTACCTGAAAATTTTTAGGCGATTCTCGTGGCTTTTGTTCAAACAAATTTTGATTCACAACTCGCTGATTAATAGGCTGTTGCCTGTTAATTTGAGGTGTATTTTGTTGGGGTATCTCATTGTCAAAAATGAGCCAATCACGGTCAATATCGGGGAAAACCTTCAAAATTCGCTGAATAATGTCCAAACTGGGCTTATTTCTCCCAGAAAGGATATGAGAAATACTACTTCTTTGAATACCAATAGTATCTGCAAAATAACTGGGTGATATACCTTTGTCAATTATAATCTGTTCAATCTTCTTATTTAAATCCATTGTTATTTGTAAATAGTTTACAATAATATTCTATCAACAAATGTAATCAATAAAATAATAACATTGTTTAAGTTTACAATAATAAATTAAATAGACATTGATTATTAAGTTTACAAAAGTTATTTTTTTTTGAGATGATTTACTTTTTTACATTTTGATTGTTGATACAAATGTAAAATTTATTCTTTACGCATTACTATTTAACAATGTAAATGCCGTCATCAGCTATTCTAATCTTACTTTCACGGTACAATCCACCTATCGCTTTCTTGAAATCTTTTTTTGACATTTGTAAATCCCTGTATATTGTCTCCGCATCAGTCTTATCAGAGTAAGGTAAGTAGCCATCTTTTGATTGTAATAAATTAAATATCTCTGATTTAACATTGTCAATTCTATCATAACTCTGTTTTACCAAAGCTAAATCAATTTTTTCATCAGTTCTGATTTTTTTGATATAGCCTTTTACAGCTTCTCCTAATATTACATTCTGAAACACTTCACTTTTGTAAATTACGCCCATATACTTTTTGTCAATCAATGCTTTGATGCCCAAATCTGTATATTCGTAAGGAATAAGGCTTACCTCCTGCCCTTCCGTAAGGCTTGAAATATCTTTTTCTAAATAATTATCAATTTTTGCAGTCGCTACAATGCGTTCAGTTTCTTCATCAATATACACATAAACCATATAAAAACGCCCCAAGCCCATCTTGCTAAGTTGGTTGCCAAACGGAACTAAGAGGTCTTTCAAAAGCCCCCAATCCATGAATACCCCCAATTTGCTTACATCCTTCACTTTAAGATACGCAAACTCTCCCACAACTGCCAAAGGCTTTAAAGTAGTAGCAATTAGCCTATCTTCGGAATCTCGATAAATAAATACATCTAAGAATTGTCCAATTTGTGTACCTTCGGGAACATATACTCGTGGAATTAGAATTTCTTCAACATATCCATCCAGATAAAGCCCGAAGTCCAAATCTTTAATTACTTCGAGCCGATTGTATTGCCCCAATCGTAGGGGAGCCGTTTCGTATATCATATTTTTAAAATTTATTCACAAAATTGCTACAATATTCTAACAATGTAATAACACAAGCGTATTGTTTACATAGAAAATTACTATTTTTCCGAATGACAAACATCTAATCACGAACATCGAAAATAAAATGTATCCTATATCAACCGTAAAACTCTTGAAATTTTTCAATAATCAATCTGTTCAAGAACTTGATGATTTGGTGGCAACTGAAGAACCTTTAGAGATCCGTTTGGGATATGGAGATTCAGATAATCGCCAGCAAAAGACTATTTCTGTTACCATGCGGACTCCTACGGACGACTTTGATTTGGCGTTGGGCTTCCTCTACTCAGAAGGTATTATCCAGTCTTACGAGCAAGTAGCCAGCATAAAACACTGTGTTGATGCAGGAAAGCAAGCCACAGAAAATATCGTTAGGGTTGAATTGAATCCCCAAGTGAAAGTTGATAATAAATTATTTCAACGTAACTTTTATATGACCTCCAGTTGCGGGGTTTGTGGGAAAGCATCTATCGAAGCCATTCAAGCTATGACTTGCGAAGTAAATAAAAGTCAAAATACTGAAAAATGGAAAATTACGCCTTTTATAATCCATCAATTATTGAATGAGATGAGTATGGCTCAACGTGCATTTACCTACACTGGAGGTTTACATGCAGCTGCTCTTTTTGATAAATTGGGGAAGATTATACTCATTCGGGAAGATGTAGGAAGACATAATGCCTTAGATAAAGTAATTGGCAATGCCCTGACGCAAGGATTATCACTACAAGATAAAATTATATTGATGAGTAGCCGAGCCAGTTTTGAACTGATTCAGAAGGTAATAATGGCTAATATCCCTATCATTGCTACCATTGGAGCTCCTTCAAGCCTTGCCATTGATACCGCCAAGCGTTTTGACGTAACTTTATTAGGGTTTGTGAAGGAAGATAGGTTTAATGTGTATAGTGGGGTTGAGAGAATATCTTCATAAACAGTTCTCGCTCTTAAATGGTTATCCTAGTAATTAAACACTAAGTAAATTTTAATTTTATTTTGTCTAATTGGCAAATACCATAATGCAGCATATAAATCCTCAGCCTCCAACTAATTTCACAGGTTTAAAACTTGATAAACCCTACACTCAGGCTGTGGGGGCTACTGCTATATATCAATCATTCAAACACGTCTTCGGAGCAATGCCTGTGAATAGAGGATTAAAAGCCTTATTTAAACTCAATCAACACAATGGAATTGATTGCCCCAGTTGTGCTTGGCCCGACCCAGACCATCGTTCTCTTATTGCTTAATATTGCGAAAATGGGGCAAAGGCTATTGCCGAAGAAGATACAACCCGTAAAGTAGGTCCCACTTTTTTTCAAGAACATTCCGTTGCAGAGCTTTCCGAAAAATCTGATTATTACCTAAGCCAACAAGGACGATTGACTCACCCAATGGTAGTGCGAGAAGGACAAACCCATTACGAAAAAATCTCTTGGGAAGAGGCATTTTCTTTAATAGGAAATACCCTAGCACATCTAAATTCTCCCGATGAAGCTATCTTCTATACTTCAGGAAGAACATCCAACGAAGCCGCATTTTTGTATCAACTTTTCGTGAGAATGTACGGCACAAACAATATGCCCGACTGCTCTAATATGTGCCACGAATCATCGGGTGCAGCTTTGTCTTCAACGCTTGGAATTGGTAAAGGAAGCGTTACTATTGAAGACTTTGAAAAAGCGGAAGTTATAATCATATTAGGTCAGAACCCAGGTACAAACCACCCTAGAATGTTAACAACTTTGGAAAAAGCCAAGCGAAAAGGAGCAAAAATTGTTGCCATAAATCCCCTGAAAGAAACGGGTTTATTAGCCTTCAAAAATCCCCAAGATGTTTCAGATATGCTCACGGGTGCTACGACTTTGGCTGATTTTTTCCTCCAAGTAAAGATAAATCAAGATTTAGCCCTTTTAAAATGTATCATAAAACTATTAATTGAAAAAGATAAGCAATCAGATGGACAAGTACTTGATTATCAGTTTATTAATACCAATACAGCGGGATATGAAGAACTAATGAGTGATTTGAATGACTATTCAGTTGATGAATTATTGATTGAAACTGGCGTAGAACTAGCCCAAATTCAAGAGGTAGTTGAATTATTGAGTGTTAATAATCGGATAATTGTATGTTGGGCGATGGGACTTACGCAACATAAAAATTCTGTCATTACGATACAGGAAGTCGTCAATCTTTTATTGCTCAAAGGGAGCATCGGAAAAGAAGGTGCGGGTACTTGTCCAGTGCGGGGACACAGCAATGTGCAAGGCGACCGAACGATGGGGATTTATGAAAAACCACCAAAGGAACTATTAGCGAAGTTAGAAAAAGTATTTGGCTTTGTCCCACCCAAGGAACATGGATTTGATACGGTAAAATCCATCAAAGCTATGTATAGAGGAGATGCCAAAGTGTTCATCGGAATGGGCGGCAATTTCCTCTCCGCCACACCCGATACCAAATATTCTGCCAAAGCTTTGAGCAACTGTGAATTAACGGTTCATGTCTCTACAAAACTCAATCGCTCACACCTTGTACACGGAAAGTCAGCCTTGATATTACCAACACTCGGTCGCACGGATATAGACCAACAATATAGTGGACATCAGTTCGTTTCCGTGGAGGATTCTATGGGCGTTGTGCATAGCTCACAAGGTATCCTAAAGCCTGTTTCAGACACGCTATTATCAGAACCCGCTATTATTGCAGGAATGGCAAAAGCTACTTTGAAAGACAACAATAAAGTTGATTGGGATGCTTTAATTGCCAACTATGATAATATCAGGGATTTGATTGAAAAAGTGATTGGTGGCTGTGAAAACTATAATGTACGAGTACGTCAAGAGAATGGTTTTTATCTGCCTAATGGAGCCAGAGAGGGGAAATTTAACACGGAAAATAAAAAGGCTAATTTTACTATTAATAAGTACAAGCCGCCAGT
Source organism: Cytophagales bacterium (assembly GCA_031424875.1). Taxonomy (GTDB): domain Bacteria; phylum Bacteroidota; class Bacteroidia; order Cytophagales; family Spirosomataceae; genus Arcicella. Next base: position 859 of record JANPIG010001053.1, on the reverse strand, counting down.
ATTTTCTAATAATGAATATATCATGATGACCGTCCGTTCGCATGACCAATTTAATACTACAATTTATGGCTTAGATGACCGATACAGAGGTATTTATAACGAGCGGAGGATTATTATGATGAATCCCGAAGACATAAAAGAGGCAGGGTTATCTAATTATCAAGTAGTGAATTTGCATAATAATTTTGGTGGAATTCATCGTGAAGCCAAGCGGTTTATCGTTGTGCCATATAATATTCCCAATAAATGTACCGCTACCTATTTTCCTGAAGCAAATCCATTAGTCCCAATAGATTCAGTAGCAGATGTAAGTAATACGCCAACTTCTAAATCTGTTGTAATTACGATTGAGGCGGTTTTTGTGGAGGGGAATATTGAAATTGCGGAGGTGAATGTTCAGTAAGCTGTTGACAGTAATCAGTAAAACAGAAAAAGTCGTGGAGGTCTCCCCTACCACGACTTTGATTTTATACAGGCTAAAACCTGTGGTACATTATACAACTACATTATTCTCACGTAAAGCCTGATTTAAAGAAGTCTTCAAATCGGTACTTTCCTTACGTTTTCCAATGATTAAAGCACAAGGAACATTATATTCTCCTGCTGGGAATTTCTTAGTCAAACTACCTGGAATAACGACGGAGTTTTCTGGCACAAATCCAATGTATTCTACTGGTTCTGAACCTGTTACATCAATAATCTTAGAGCTACCCGTGATGGTTACACCCGCACCTAAAACTGCCCGTTTCCCAATTCTTGCCCCTTCAACCACAATACAACGTGAGCCAATAAATGCACCATCTTCAATAATTACTGGTGATGCCTGAGCAGGTTCAAGAACGCCACCAATACCAACGCC
>JANPIG010001052.1:0-3592 GCA_031424875.1 Cytophagales bacterium | reverse complement strand
ATTCATCGGCTTCTACCACGCAAATTACGTTTTCTGAGCCTTCATTTACCAAAAAATTTGTCCCGTAATTTTGCGTAATTCCTCCCAAAAATGCCGTTACATTTTTCCCTGCATTCTTCAAAATATGAGCCACCATCGAAGAAGTTGTCGTCTTCCCGTGTGTACCTGCCACCGCAATCGTAAAGAAATTTTGCGTCAATAATCCCAAGACTTGCGAGCGTTTCATTAAAGTAAACCCACTGTCTTTAAAATAGTTAAACTCCTTGTGGTCTTTGGGAATGGCGGGCGTATAGACGATCAAAGTCTCAACAGGATTTGCCAAAAACTCCGCAGGAATCAAGGGAATATCATCGCTAAAATGTACGGGTACACCTTCTGCTTGGAGGGCATCGGTAAGCGGCGTTGCGGTTTTGTCATAACCAGCCAAATTATAGCCATTAGCAATAAACCAACGAGCAATTGCTGACATTCCGATGCCGCCAATGCCGAGGAAGTAGATGTTTTTTAGGGTTTTTATGTTCACTTTTGTTGTTTGATTTTAATACCATTCACAAAGATAAAGAGCATTTTTGTAAAAAATATTTAGATTTACCCCATCAGACTCAAACCACGGGAAAGGATTCCCGTCCTACGTTTTTCTCAAACTCCTAATCACCAAAGGCGTTTGCCCTTTTATTTCCTTGAATTGACGGTTGAAATTAGACATATTATTGAAGCCACAAAATTCTGCTACTTCTACTACTGAAAATTCGGGGTTTTTTATTAACATTTTTGCGGCACTTTCAACCCTAATTTCTATCAAAAACTGAAAGAAAGTTTTGTTGGTTCTGGCCTTAAAATACTTGCAGAAGGCATTTTTGGTCATATTTGCCACTTCGGCAATGTCCAGAAGCGTAATGTTTTTCTGATAATTAATCATCACATATTCAAAAACTGATTGCATTCTTTTGCCTTCTAAATCAGTAAAAGGTTTGTCATACACAAAATTGGACAATCCTCTTTTTTCTGATAAATTTAATGTTTTTAGTAGTGCTAAAAAAATCAGTAATCTGTCATATTCTTCTGCCGTTTTAAATTCCTCAAAATGTTGAATAATGCCTTTGGTGTTGTTTCTGATTAATATTCCGTGTTGAATAAGTTCGAAAAAAGCGTCTAATTTTCGGAGTTCGGGCAATTCAAAAAAGGTTTTTCCAAAGGTTTCTTTCGTAAAAAAAATCGTTTGCATAATTGACATTTTGCCCTCAGTATCCATATCACTCCGAAAAACATGAGGGAGATTACTTCCCAAAACAATAATATCGCCCGTTTCATAAGTATTGATGGCATCGCCCACCAACACCGAACCATCGCCCTGTTGGATATAACTTATCTGTATTTCTTCGTGCTGATGCAATTTATCATAGAAAATAAATTCTCTATCTTCTTGAAAAATCAGCGAAACAGGCTGAGTCTTGGGAATCTTGAAGGGTAATACTTTCATGGGAATTCAATTCTGTGAATGATTGATTTTGATTCAATATTATTCCAAATATTTGACAAATAAGGTATAATCTGAATAATATAATACCGTTTTAGGATAATTTGATGATGTCCGACTAATCATTTAATTGATAATTTTGGGAAAATAAATGTAGAAAATATGAGTATTCAATGGAAAGGGGTTATGCCCGCAGTTACCACAAAATTTACGGCAGATGACCAATTAGATTTTGCCATGTTTGCCACTAATATCCACGCACAGTTGGAAGCAGGAGTTAGCGGAATCATCTTGGGTGGCTCATTGGGCGAAGCAAGTACGCTTTTGGATGAAGAGAAAAGTGAATTAGTCCGTGAAACCGTAAAAATAGTGGGGGGAAAAGTTCCCGTCATTATGAACATTGCCGAACAAACTACCAAGGGAGCGATTTCGGCTGCCAACAGGGCTGAACAAGATGGAGCGTCTGCATTGATGGTTTTGCCCCCCATGAAATACAAAGCTACCGAATATGAAACGGTAGTATATTTTTCGGAAATTGCTCGGAATACTTCGCTTTCCATCATGATTTACAACAATCCGATTGATTATAAAATTGAGGTTACGTTGGATATGTTTGAGCAATTGCTGAAATTGGATAATATTCAAGCCGTCAAAGAATCTACTCGTGATATTTCAAATGTTACCAGATTGAGAAATCGTTTTGGTGAAAGATTGAGCATTCTCACGGGCGTTGATCCACTCGCTATGGAAAGTTTATTGATGGGGGCTGATGGTTGGGTTGCGGGCTTGGTAGATGCTTTTCCTGCTGAAACAGTAGCCATTTACAAACTTATCAAAGCGGGCAGAATTGCGGAGGCGTTGCCCATCTATCAGTGGTTTTTGCCTTTACTCGAACTGGATATTAATCCGCAATTGGTGCAGAATATCAAGTTGGCAGAGGTGGCAACGGGCATTGGTACTGAAAATGTAAGACCGCCAAGATTGCCCCTACAAGGTGCTGAGCGAGAAAGAGTGCTTGCCATCATTGAACATGGTGTAAAAACAAGACCCGTATTGCCTGATTATAAAAATTTGTAAAGAATGGTTAGACCACAGATTTGGCGGATTGGACAGATTTATACGGATTTGATTTTTCTTACTGTAAATAATTTGTGGATTTTACGCTCGTTGACCTTTAAAAGGACAGCGAGCGTTTCTAACAGAACTATTTTACACAGATTATTTACAATAAATAATTTTTAATTTTTAGTTAATTCATCTGAAAAAATATATCCTGTAAAACATTAAAAATCCGTAAAAATCCGCCAAATCTGTGGTCTAAAACTAATAATCAATGTCAAAAAAAACTTTCTTTTGCGTAGATGCCCATACTTGTGGCAATCCTGTTCGTTTGGTTGCGGGTGGCGGTCCCAATTTGGTGGGAGCCAACATGAGCGAAAAACGCCAACATTTCCTGCGTGAATACGATTGGATAAGAAAAGGACTCATGTTTGAACCCCGTGGACATGACATGATGAGTGGCAGCATTTTGTACCCTCCCACCAACCCAGACAATGATTTTGGCATTCTTTTCATCGAAACTTCGGGCTGTTTGCCCATGTGCGGACACGGCACGATTGGCACTATCACCATCGCTATTGAAGAAGGTTTGGTTACGCCCAAAATCCCTGGCAAAATACGCATGGAAGCCCCCGCAGGATTAGTGCAGATTGAATATCATCAGGTTGGCAACAAGGTTGAATGGGTAAAATTAGTTAATGTAAAATCATATTTGGCGGCTCAGGATTTGACCATCAATTGCCCAGAATTAGGCGAAATTACCTTTGATGTTTCTTACGGAGGAAATTATTACGCCATCATTGACTCTCAACAAAATTTTTCGGGCGTGCAGGATTTCACGGCGAGTAAATTGATTCAATATAGCCAAGAAATGCGTAAAAGCATTAATCTGAAATACCCCAATTTATTTATTCATCCCGAAAACGAAACCATCAGAGACGTAAGCCATTTGCTCTGGACAGGCACGCCCTTAGACCCAACTTCGTCTGGAAGAAATGCTGTTTTTTATGGTGATAAAGCTATCGACCGCTCACCTTGTGGCACGGGAACATCCGC
>JANPIG010001051.1:0-20000 GCA_031424875.1 Cytophagales bacterium | reverse complement strand
GCCAGGAGCCACAGTTTCTTTCCATTTTTTAGGATTCAAAACGGGTTTGTAACGATTAAAATGGATTTCAAAATTTAGAATCTTCCCTAACAACGCACCTTCAATTACTTTCTTAACAGTCATAAAATCACTATCAAAACGTCGATTTTGAAAAACTGATAGAATTTTTGCCTGTTTTTTTGATAATGAAATCAACTCTTCTGCTTCTTCGACGGTTGCCGTAAAGGGCTTTTCAACCAAGACATTTTTACCCGCTAATAAAGTACGTTTGGCATACTCAAAATGCGTAGCATTTGGCGAACAAATACTGACCAAATCAATAGAATCATCCGCCAAAACTTCATCCAAACTTTTAGCAACTTTCACATTTGGAAAAATTGCTTGCGGATTTTGAGAATTTGAAACAATGGTTTTGAGATTAAAATTGGAATTTGTCTCAAAAAAAGGAGCTTGTAAATATCTCCCCGACAATCCAAAACCGATAATGGCAACGTTTAGCATAGTTGAATTTATTTTTCACTTCCCATATTTTCTATTCACATTATCATAAGCCGAAGCTGGTATTTTTGACTGATAATCGTGCTTTTTAAGTTCGGGACGTACCCAATCTAAATGCCCTTTTACCCAAGCATAAGCTAAGCCAAGTACTAATATTCCTACGAAAATAAACATTTCCATGATTGAAAACCATCCCCACATTCCGTTGGTAACGTCTATCAAATGCTGATTACCAAAGACGGTTGCCCAAGGAAAAAGAAAAATCAGTTCTACATCGAAAAGGACAAAAATCAGGGCAATCACATAAAACCGCATATTGAACCTCACATTGGCATTACCGTCGGGCTCTTCGCCTGATTCGTAAGTAGATAATTTTTCAATATTCGGACGACTTGGGCGTATTAATTTTGCCACAAAAAGAATCAAAGCTGTGAAAGCAATTCCCGAAATAATGAAAAGTAATATGTAACTAAAATCTGTAAGCATTTCACGATTTTTTAATATTCAAATATCCTTTAATAACCGTAAAAGTAGTAACCGCTAAAAAGAACAAAATTACATAATGAACATAATTGATAATCCAAGGGAACTGTACGCCAAAATAATAGCCACCACCCACCAATATTCCTACCCAAAGAGCTGCTCCTAAGACATTTAGGAACAAATATTTAGGATAATTCATTCTGCTAATACCCGCCAGAATGGGTGCAAATGTACGAATATAAGGCAAAAACCGACTAATAATAAGGGCTTGATTACCATATTTTTCAAAGAAATCACGGGTAGATTCAACGTGTTTTTTCTTGAAATACCAACGATCTGGGCGGTTTTCGAGACTGCTACCAAAATATCTTCCAAACAAAAAACCCGTCAACGAACCAAAAACTGCTGCCAAAAATAAATACAACATCACAGTAGAAATAGTAAAAGTTACAACCTTAGTTCCTACGAATACCCCCGTAAGGAAAAGGAGATAGTCACCAGGAAGGAAAAAAGCGAAAAATAGCCCATTTTCAGCAAAAACAACTAATGTTACCGCCCACAGACCTAAGCCTATGATTTCCTTTGAGTCGGAGAGGTATTTTATGATTTCAGTTATATCCATTTTTGGGTTTGAGGGGTTTGGGTATTTTGGGATTGTGGGGTAAAGGTATTGAAAGGGTTTGGGTGTTAAGGAAATATGCTAATTACTCAGAATCAAAGTTTATCAAACCATAATCCCTCAACCCCCAAACCCCATCAACCCCAAAATCCCTACTTTCTTTCATAAACAATCTTTCCATCAAAAATAGTCATCAAAACCTTTACATTTTGTATTTTTTCTGGTTTAATTGTCAGAATATCATCTGAAAGGACAATCATATCTGCCAATTTTCCAGGTTCAATTGAGCCTTTTTCTTTTTCTTCAAAAGCCGCATACGCATTATTTATCGTATAACCTTTGATGGCATCGACCACTGAAATTTTCTGTTTCGGAATCCATCCCATTGGATTTCCACCGTCAACTGTTTGGCGAGTAACTGCCGCATAAATGCCCACAATAGCATTCAGAGGAGCAACTGACCAATCGGAACCCATGCAAAGTTTGACTCCTGCTTCTAAAAAAGACTTGTATGGATGTGTATAATCTATCCGTGTGCCAATTCGTTTTGCCGCCCAAACGCCGTCGTCTATACAATGGTATGGCTGTACGGAAGCAACTACCCCTAATTTAGCAAAAAGCGGAATATCTTCTAACCGTACATGTTGAGCGTGTTCAATTCTGAAACGTCGGTCCCATTTTGGATTGGTTTTCGTGATATTCTCAAACAATTTCAACATCAAATAATTAGCGGAATCTCCGATAGCGTGTATGGACAATTGTAGATGATTCTTATCGGCATCAGTTGCCCATTTTGTAAGGTTTCCGTTAATGATAATATCGCTTGCCAAGCCTTTCGTATTAGGGTTTTGGTCGTAGGGTTTGAACATTAATGCCGTGCTGCTGCCCAACGAACCATCCGCATAAGCCTTCAACGAACCTAATTTAATTTTATCAGAACCAAAACCCACTTGAATTCCAGCATTGACCAAATTTTCGTAGGAACTTATCGGTAAACGAGTATAAAAACGGCAAGTTAATTTATCTTCTTTTTCAAGGGTTTGATAGGCTATTAAATCTGGCTGAAAGGTAATATCTTGCACAGACGTAATGCCATTTTCACGAGCTTCTTGCAAAGCACGTTGTACGTATTTTATTTTTTGTTCGGGAGAAATATTTGGTATAATATTGTAAATCAAAGGCATAGCGGCATCTTTCAGTACTCCCGTTGGCTCACCGGTCTTAGGGTCTTTCACAATTTCGCCACCATCGGGTGACTTTGTGTCCTTGGTAATGCCTGCCAGAGCCAAAGCTTTTGAATTTGCCAAAGCCATATGTCCATCAAAACGGTCGATGAAAACAGGAGAGTCTTTGGTCAAATCATCAATCATTTCTTTGGTGGGCAACTCCTTTACTTCCCAAGATTCATGATCCCAATTTCCAGATTTTATCCACTCGCCTTTGTGCGAATCTGCATATTTTTTCAAGATAGATTTAAACTCGGTGGTAGATTTTGCACCACGCAAATCTATACCCGAAAGATACATTCCACCATCGGCAAAATGCGTATGATTGTCAATAAACCCAGGCAACATTAATTTACCTCCTAAATCAACCATTTTAGTACGACTATCTGACCAAGCGGCTCGAGCTTGAGGTGTTGAACCAACAAATAAAATCCGGCCATTTTCCACCACAACCGCCTCTGCGACTGAACTACGGGCATCAACGGTATATATTTTGCCGTTATAAAAACAGATTTTTTGAGCTAATAGCGTTGAGCTTTGAGCAATGAGTAGTGAACAAGTAATTAGTAGCGTTTTTTTCATGAATTTTGAAAAGGTAAATTGATAATGGTAAATTTACGGAAAATAAAAATAAACCCATGAAAAAAATAGTTGCCATTACATTAGTAATAATCCTACTTTTCGGAGGATTAATCTCAACGGGTATTTTGAATTTTTCTAAGAATTCAGGTGAGTCAATTACAGCAAATTCTACGGATAATTCAGCTGTTACCGAACCTCCATTTAAGAAAGAAGGAGAATTGACTTTCCTGAAAAACCAAGAAAAACTTACGATAGAGATTGCTGATAATGAGGCAGAAACCACACAGGGACTCATGTACAGACGTTCGATGCCCGATAGTTGCGGGATGGTTTTTATTTTTCCAGATAGTCAGCCACGTAACTTTTGGATGAAAAATACCTACCTGCCTTTGGATATTTTGTTTTTAGACGAATCTAAGAAAATCGTAACTATTCAAGCCAATAGAATTCCCTTTTCGGAAGAACAAATTCCTTCTTTTGAAAATGCAAAATATGTCTTGGAAGTGAATGCTGGATATTGTAAAAGAAAAGGTATTGAGAAAGGAGATGTGGTAAAATGGTAGAAAATAAGGGGCAGATTTCGTTAATAACCTAAAAAATGTTAATTCTCCCCTCAAAAAATCCCCTTCCAACCGAAGAGGATTTTTTATTCGTAAATTTGTGGTATGAAAATCTTAGATTTATACATCATTAAAAAATTCTTGAAAACGTATTTCTTTGCGGTTCTCATCATCGTAACGATTATTATGGTGATTGACTATACCGAAAAGATTGATAATTTCATTGATAATAAAGCTCCTCTGCATGAAATTCTGTGGGATTATTACCTCAATTTTATTCCTTATTGGGCAAATTATATCAGTCCCTTGATGGTCTTTATTGCCACGGTTTTCTTTACAGCAAATTTGGCAGCACGTACTGAAATCATTGCTATCCTGAGTACAGGCGTTAGTTTCAATCGTTTTCTTCGCCCCTACATAATGGGTTCTATAATTTTGGGAATGTTAACTTTTTTGATGGTAGGCTGGGTCATTCCAATTGCTAACAAAACCCGAATTGCCTTTGAAAGAAAATACGTAGAGGGAGGCAATTATTATTTCAGTGGGAGGGATGTTCATATCAAAATTGGACCGCAAGATTATGCCTATATCGAAAGTTATGATACGGGTTCGCAGACGGGTTATCGTTTTGCTTTGGATAAAATAGTGGGTAATCGCCTGACAGAGAAGTTGTTAGCTGACAGAATCGTCTGGGATTCTACGCACCGTAAATGGGCAATCCAAGATTATAGAATACGGTATTTCTTGAAAGATGGCAAAGAGAAATTGGTTTTTGGCATCAAAAAAGATACAACATTGAATCTTTACCCCAAAGATTTTGATAGCAAATACCAACTTCATGAAACTTTTACAATGCCCGAATTGGAGGAAACCATCACAAAAGTACGAAGTCGTGGGGCAGATGGTATTGAGGTTTTTTTGATTGAAAAATATCTGCGTTTTGCCAATCCTTTTGCCATGGTCATTCTCACGGTGATTGGAGTAGTGGTGTCTGCTCGTAAGTCACGAGGAGGCGTAGGTTTTCAGATTGCTTTGGGTTTTGTATTAGCATTTTTATACATTCTGTTTTTTATGATGAGCAAAGGCATTGCCCAGTCAGGAGGAATGCACCCAATGTTGGCGGTTTGGCTACCCAATATTGTCTTTTCATTTATTGGCTTGATTTTGTATAGAACTGTACCGAGATGAGTTAGACCACTGATTGGACTGATTTACACGGATTTTATTTTTTAGGTGTATAAATCTGTTAATTTCAATTCAAAATGTCATTTTTTCATTAATAAAATCTGTGTAAATCAGTCAAATCCGTACCATCCGTGGTCTAAATATTGTACCGTATTATCCAAAGCTATGAAACCCACTATTAAAGACTTTTTTACTCTTCATTTCGTAGTTCTCATCTATGGATTCACTGCTATTTTAGGGCAGCTTACTTCTATCCATACGCTTGGGTTGGTGTTTTTTCGGACATTTTTAGCAACGGCAGGATTTTATATTTACTTCAAATTCAAGGGTATATCTACTAAAATTGACCAAAAAGGCAAATGGCAGTTATTGACTACGGGCGGTATCGTGATTGCTCTGCATTGGTTTACGTTTTTCTATGCTGCCAAAATTGCGAACATTTCAATTTGCTTAGCAGGTATGGCTACAACCTCTCTTTGGACCAGTATTATTGAGCCCTTTATGAACAAAACCCGTATCAAACCTCTTGAAATAGTGCTTGGAGTTGTAGTAATTTTAGGACTTTATCTCATCTTTTTGTTTGAATTCAATCATATTTGGGGTATCGTTTTAGGAACAACTTCTGGATTATTAGGAGCAGTTTTTTCGGTATTAAACGGGCAATTTGCCAAGCGATACTCTCCGCAAATTATTACTTTTTATGAAATGGGAGGCGTGGCCATCACAACGGCTATTCCTGTTTTGTATATTCTTTTTAGCAACTCTTCGCTCTCTGTTATTCCACAAGGTTTAGATTGGCTTTGGATTTTTATTTTAGCCTTTGTTTGCACAATTTATGCCTATTCCAAATCCGTAGATTTAGTCCGTATTTTTTCGGCTTATACTTTCACTTTGACCTTAAATCTTGAACCCGTTTATGGAATAATGCTCGCTTACTCATTTTTTGGTGAGAAAGAACGCATGACATTTGGTTTTTACATAGGAACTTTGGTAATTTTAGCTACCGTCTTAGTATATCCATTACTAAAAAAGGTTAATTCCTAAACCAAATAACACACTAAATGAGGTCATTAACTATTATTTTGGGAGTAATCCCTATTGTATTTTTCATTATATACGTTTGGCAATATACTATCAATGTACCCTTTTTAGACGATAATCTTTATTATACCAAAGCCGTTGTAGATGTCAATAAAAGCCAATCGCTATCAGAAGCATTTTGGATTTTTATGCGGCAACATACCATCACTGAACACAAAACGCCCGTATCAAGATTAGCAGCATATTTAATTTACAAAATTACTGGAACGCTAAACTTCTTTACCTTCGCCCAAATTGGCAATTTAACCCTTTTCGGAATTCTTTTTTTATTTTGGCGTTTCTTCCGCAAACACGCATGGAATATTGCTTATTTCTTACCAATTCCCTTTTTGCTTTTCCAAATGCAAACTTATGAAAACCAGTTTTGGATGGGTTGTGCTTGGCTTTATTATCCCATTGGACTTTGGCAAATGGTTACTTTTTACTTCCTCAGCTATCAGAAGCCACGGTATTTCCTCTACGCAATGCTTTCGGCCGTTTTCGTAACCTTTATTTTTAGTAACGGAATGTTTGTGTTTTTCCCTGCTACTTTACTATTACTTTATCAGAAAAGATATAAACATTTGAGCATTATGGCGGTGGTGGCTGCGGTTTGTTTGACAATTTATTTTAGCAATTATAAACCCTCACCCATTGTGCCACCCGCATTTTCGATTTCTAATATTCTTACGGGTTTTGTGTTGATGTTGGGGTCATATATGGATGTGCAAGATTTCCATAATATTTCGCCCATCACTGCTACTTTGATGGGATTAATTATTATCAGTTTTTTAATTTATGGCGGAATTTGGCTTCTGAGAAGGTATTTTAAAGTTATTCCGAAAGAATCTTCCGAAAAAGAATCAGATATTTTATTTTTAGTAGCTTCCATGATTGCTTTGTGTATGTCGGCAGGGGCAGTTGCTTATTCACGCTATACGGGCGAACATGGCTTTGAAGAAATGTTTGTCAGTCGTTATCGTTTTATGAGTATTCTGTTGATTTGCTTGGCATACTTATTTAGCCTTTTATTAACAAAAGGTATAATCCGTAAAACAATTTTAGCTACTTTTTTACCGCTTACTATTTTCCTTTATGCCTATTCATATTATTTTTGGCATGATTACAACGTCAATTATCGAGAGCGTTTAGTGGCAGCGGCTTATAACTTTAAGGATCATAACAGTTGGGTTTTATACCCATTTGATAATGACTGGACAGCTCAAGTGGATGTAGTAAACGTAGAAGCAATCAAAACGGGAGTATATAAATTACCTGTCTTGCCATTTACTCCTTTTCAAGAAGCCATTAATAAAGATAGTGTTCAGAAAATCACCGACCTAGCTTTAACTTTAGAGGAAAAGAAAGACCGTTTTATCTTGAAAAATGAAACTATTAATGTGGAAAATCCTTTAAAAATTGAGCAGAATGTAATTCTAAAATCAAAGAAAAATACTTATTTGTTGCCTGTAATTAGACAAAAAAATAAGAGCAGGAAAGACTACTTTTTTAAAGGAAACCTTTTCTGGATAGGCTTTGAAGCGGATATCCTTAAAAATACTTTTGTTCCTGACGAATATACCATTGGACTATTAAAAATTGAGGATGGCAAATACAATATTAAGTATAGTAACTTGAAAGTTAAGTTATAAATCAAAAAGAAAGTTAAATAACAGATTTTAACTTCAAACTTTGGTAATTTTGTGAGTTAATACAAGTAACCACTTGCAAAATAATCCAAATTATGAAGTCGAATTATCTACAAAAGTACTTAACTGTTCTGTGTTTGATTGCCCCAGTATTATTTTTTGTTTATTATGTTTGGAACTACACCATTAATGTTCCTTTTATGGATGATAGTTTGTACTATACCAAGTGCTTGGTGGATGTTCAACAGAGTAAATCACCTACAGAAACATTCTGGATTTTTATGAGACAGCACACCATTACAGAACACAAAACGCCTGTTTCGAGAATTGCTGCTTGGTTAATTTATAAAACTACGGGTAAATTAAATTACGTAATATTAGCTCATATTGGCAATTTAGCCTTGTTGGGAATGTTAATATTATTTTGGACTTTTTTTAGAAAGATAAATGAAGGAAAACTGAAATTATTTTTCTTTTTACCCCTTCCATTCCTGCTTTTTCAGATGCAAACGTATGAAAATCAGTTTTGGACAATCTGCAATTGGACATATTATCCAATTGGTTATTTACAAATGGTGGTATTGTACTTTTTGAGTTATCAAAAGCCTCGACATTTTATTTACGCTGTCTTGGTTGCTATTTTAGTAACGTTCACCTTTAGCAATGGAATGTTTGTGTTTTTGCCCATGGCTTTTGTCTTGATATTTCAAAAAAGGTATAAAGAATTAGCCATCATGATACTTTTAGGGATTTCATGCATAGGAATATATTTCAGTAATTACAGACCTTCGCCCATTGCACAGCATCAACAATTATCGCTGAGAAGTGTTTTAGAAGGCTTTTTACTTTTGATTGGTTCATATATAGATATAAAAAGTTATCATTTTTTAGCTCAAATTACTTGTACGACAGTCGGAATATTAGTGATAGGTTTTTTGATTCACGGAATGTTAAGACTATCAAAAATATATTTTTCAACAGAAAATTTAAGTACAATAGAAGTTTCAAAAACTTCAGCATACTTGTTCTTATCATCCTCTATTATGTGTTTATGTATGTCTGCGGGAGCAGTAGCGTATTCACGTTATTCGGGTCAGAATGGTTTTGAGGAAATGTTTACGAGTAGTTATCAATTTATTAGCGTAACGTTACTTTGTCTGGTATATCTTTTTAGTCTCACTTTCAATAATCAGGTTTACCAAAGACGTATTTTGATGGGAGCTTTACCGCTGACCATCCTTTTATACGGGTACTCCTACTATTTTTTGCATGAAAATAATGTCAATTTCAGAGAGCGATTGGTAGCGGCCACTTTCAATTTTAGATATCATAATAGTTGGGTACTTTACCCATTTGATAACGATTGGACAGCTCAAGTAGATACCGTAAATGAAATAGCCATCAAAAAAGGGATTTATCAATTGCCGGTGTTTCCATTCACACCTATGCAAGAATCTATTAATAAAGATAGTGCTCAGAAAATCAGCGATTTGTCTTTTTCTTTAGAACAAAAAAAAGATAGGTTCATCTTGAAAAATGAAACCCTTGATGTAGAAAACCCTTTGGAAATTCAGCAGAATGTTGTTTTGAAATCGAAGAATAATACGTATTTATTGCCCTTAAATAGGGAGAAGAACAAAAGTAGAAAAGATCTTCTTTTTAAAGGAAATCTTTTCTGGAAAGGGTTCAAAACTGATATTTTCAAGAATACTTTCATCCCCGACGAATACAGCATCGGTCTCTTGAAAATTCAAGATGGCAAGTATGACATTAAGTATAGTGATTTGAAAATTAAATTGTAAGAAAATTCAGTTTTACTACGATCTATACAGAAGTCGTCCTTTGAAAGGATGGCTTCTGTTTTCGACAAACGAGTCCCGTCTAAATCATATTATAACCAAAATTAATAAAAAAAATAAGTGCTTATTCAAAAAAAACTTTCCAATTCAGCCCTATGGCTACTTTTTATAATAACCGTTGTCCCAATTGGGATTCTGGCATTTTATAATCATCCATCCGTTGATGATGATTATTGTTTTGCTTACATGACTCGTGATTATGGTTTTTGGGAAGCCCAAAAATTCTATTATGAAGGGTGGTCTGGACGATATATTTCCAACATGATTTTTCATGCTACTCCTTTAGCTTTTGGCGTATTTTGGTTTGTAAAAGTGATGCCTTTTCTAATTTTGGGATTGTTGTTTCATGCCATTTATACATTAGTAGGTGAGGTTCTACAACCATCAAGACCCAATCAACTTTTACTCACGGCAACGTTTCTCAGTATCTTTATCATTTTTTCGCCCAGCATTGTTGATACCTTTTATTGGTATTCTTCCGTTTTCATCTTTCCTACTTCATTTAGCTTTTTCTTATATTTAATCGTTGTTGTTCTAAGGTTTTATCAGCCTCAATATCAGCGTATTCAGTATTTGATTGCATTGTTAGCCGCCACTTTGGTTTTCTTTATTGTAGGTTCAAATGAGGTAATGATGCTATTTGTTATTGGATTTTGCGGAGCAGTTTGGGGATATATTTTATTGTTTCACAGACGTTTTGAGACCTTATTTTTTGCCTTGATGCTCATAGGACTATATTTTGCTTATTTCTGGGTCGTTCAAGCCAAGGGAAACCAAGTTCGGTTAGTGGGAGGAAACGTTTTGGGAGGAGCCATTGCCCTTTCACTTAAAAATGCCTTAAAATCTACAGTTTTTGATGGATTAAAATGGAGCATAATTTTAGCGCCTTTTGCTTATTTATATTTGTGCTTTTTGCCTGAAATAACCGCCGTAAAAGCTATATTTAAAGCAAATGTGTGGATGGTAATCTTAGGATTATTTACCCTACTTTTTATGATGTTTTTTGTGATACATTATGGTAACGATATGGGAGTTCCAGATAGAGTAAAAAATGTTATTTTTGCAGTATTTTTAGTAGGATATTTTTACATTTTTACTATTATAAAATACTCATATTCAGTTGATTATAAAATAAAGACCCCTTTAATTGCCTATGGCGTGGCTACGCTTTTTGTGGTCTTTTTTATGTTCCAATATGGTCAAAACCTGAAAATAATGTATGCCGATATTCGCCTGGGTATTGCTAAAAGATATGATCAAGAAATGACCCAGCGTTATGACCAAATCAGAACCTCAAAAAGTGATACGGTTTACGTGGCTCCATTAAAAAATATACCCAAATCGCTATGTTTTGACGATATTAAAACCAACGAACAACACCTTTGGAATAAATGCTACGCCACGTATTTCGACAAGAAAGTAATAATTTTGAAAGAAAAATAATGACTAACAAAGACTTATATATTTCCATCATCATTCCGTGTTTCAATGAGGAGCAGGTAATTTCGCATACCTACGAACGAGTGGACAAAACCATGCGGAGTTTTGAGCATCGAGGTTATGAACTGATTTTTATTAATGACGGTAGTCGAGACCGAACCCTTGAACTATTGCGGGGTTTTGCACAAAAGGATGAACACGTAAAAGTATTGAGCTTTTCCAGAAACTTTGGACATCAACCAGCCGTAACGGCGGGTATCAATATTTGTGAAGGTGATGTAGCTATAATTATTGATGCTGACTTGCAAGACCCTCCAGAATTATTTCCAGAAATGGTAAAAATGCACCTCGAACAAAATGCCAATGTTGTATATGGGATGAGAGGGGAACGAAAAGGCGAGACATTTTTCAAAAAATGGTCGGCAGCTACTTTCTATAAAACCATCAATTTTCTGTCAGATACGCCTCTTCCCGTAGATACTGGCGATTTTAGACTGATTGACAAACACGTTATTGAAGCCTTCAAAAGTCTTCCCGAAAAGAATAAATACATTCGTGGATTGATTAGTTGGATTGGTTTCAAGCAAGTGCCGATTGTGTATGTCAGGGAGGAACGCTTTGCGGGGGAAACCAAATATCCCCTTTCGAAAATGATTAAATTTGCCTCTACCAGCCTTTTATATTTCAGTAAAAAACCCTTGAAATTAGCCCTTACGATAGGGTTAATCAGTATTTTTATTGGAATTGGTTTAGCCATTTGGGTAATCACAGGTCTTATTTATCGTCAGAATAGCATTGTGCCAGGTTGGGCTTCCACGATTATTGCCCTAATCTTTTTTGGAGGAATTCAACTCCTGACGATTGGTGTTTTAGGAGAATATTTAGGCAATATGTTTGAGGAAATCAAGAATCGCCCCGAGTATATTGTGCATGAGAAAATTAACTTTTAAAAAATGTAGCACGGGAATCCTTTCCCATGCATGAGACAAAGCTACACGGGAGGAGTTCCCGTGCTACAAACATGAAAAAGACATTAATCCAGATAGGTATCATTTTACCTATCTTTTTTTTCCTACTAATGCTATTCACCTATGCCGTGAATGTGCCTTGGATGGACGATACAGACGCTTTTCCTGATTTTTTAGGGAGATTTCTCGAAGCCAAAAACTTTGATGAAAAGGTATGGTTGTTGTTTAAACCTAACAATGAACATCGCATTGTTTACGCAAAATTGATAAACCTTCTGCATTACGCCATCACGGGAACACTCAATATGAGGACACTCACGATAATTTCTAATATTACGCTCTTTGGAATGTTATGGGTTTTTTGGCGTGTTATTAAGGAACAAAAACTTTCTACGCTCTATTTTCTACCCGTTCCATTATTGCTTTTGCATCCACAATATTACCTCACCAGCCTTTGGACAATTACGGGTTTCCAATATCAACCTGTTGTTTTTTTTGGACTTTTGGGAGTGTATCTATTGTCAAAAAATACGCTTTGGACGTTCTTTGGAGCAATTATAGCGGTATTTTTTGATAGTTTTACCATGAGTAATGGTTTGTTTTACTGGATGGTTGGTATCGTGATTTTGGCTTTGCAGGGACGTTATAAAATGTTGGGTGTTTGGTTAATTTTTATGCTTGCCACTTTCAAATTATACTTTTATAAATTTGATACCGAAGCCAACGATAAAGGCTTTCAATATTTCTTTCAACATCCTCATGAAAGTTTCTTCGGATTTTTCACGCATCTGGGTGGAAGTCTTGATTTTCAAACACTTAGTCCAATATTAATTCGTTCTATTGCTCCAACTATTGCTGGTTTTATCTTAATTGGAATTTCTATTTGGTGGATTTTTAAAGGCGTATTTCCTTTGAAAAATAATTTTTCAATCCCTAATTTCTGGGAAAAATTACAGGCAAGGTTCAATGAAAAACCTTCCAATTATATCATTTTAGGTAGCTTTTTGTTCTTAGTAATTAATGCCGTGGTGATTGCCATTTTGCGTCCGAGGTTTGGCTATTTCGTAATGATTGTGGGAAATTATAAAATCTATCCTGCTACATTTATGGTAATTGCTTACTTGATGTTGATAACGGGTTCAAAAACGGTGCAATCCAGTAAAATTATCTTCAAAATTTTATTGGTTGGAAGTATCATTTTTAACCTCATTTCTTACATAAAATTCCTGCCAGAAGTCCACGAAAGAAGGAAAGATTTGTTGGTACGTGCTTTCAATCAAGAACATAATCAAATTGGTTTTGGCCCTTACGTAGGTTCAGATTTTGACCGTTATGTTCAAACAGCTCTTGGGCGGCTCGTACCCACAGGAATTTATCAATTTCCGACAAATACAGTTTATAAGGCTTCTGAAAAGGAAATTTTGAGTAATTTTGCTGATAATCAAACTCTTAAAATAAATATTTCAACCATTAATCATGAAATATTTATTGAAAATAATGATTTGCCTTTTGGTTTTGAGAGAAATGATGGAGCTTATTTAGTCTTAAAATCAGCTCAAAAAACATATTTGATTTACGAGAAACGTTCCCTCGAAAATTTCAAAAATAATGGATTTTCTATTAAAATTCCAGAGAAATATTTACGTCCCGATACTTACCAAATTGGTATATTTTGGGTAAAAGGAGATGAAAGAAAAATCTACAAAACTGGGAAAACGATAAAAGTAGATTATTAAAAACTAAATTAATAGGAATGTCTGATAATTTTGGTGGTCACAGAGTTTCTCAGAGTCAATTAAAGAAAATACTTTTTTAACGCTGTGAAATACTTTGTGTAACTCTGTGACTATAAAATCGTTTGAGAACCATGAACTATAAAAATATAAATTTTGAATAAGCCTCAAATATCCATAGTTGCCCCTTTATATAATGAAAGTGAAACCTTTCCGCACTTAATCAAACGATTAAATGAGGTAATGGACTCGTCTGATTTTACGATTGAAATTGTTTTAATTGATGATGGGAGTCGTGATAATACTGCTGAATTAATGCAGGCTTTAGCACTGTCTGACGAACGTTATTATTGTGTATTTTTAGCCAGAAATCATGGGCATCAGTTGGCTCTAACAGCTGGTTTAGCTCATGCAAGAGGTACTGAAGGCGTGATGGTAATTGACGGAGATTTACAAGACCCGCCTGAGCTTTTAAAGGAGTTTTATCCGTATTTAAAGCAAGGAAATGATGTGGTTTATGCAGTAAGAAAAAAACGAAAAGAAGGCTTTTTGAAGCGTTCAGCTTACTTTTTATTTTATAGAATCTTGAAAAGTATCTCTTATATTGACATCCCTCTCGACAGTGGAGATTTTGCTTTGATTAGTAGAAGAGTGGTGAATATTATGAATAAAATGCCCGAAGAAAGTCGATATTTGCGAGGTATGCGAACGTGGGTGGGCTTCAAACAAATTGGTGTAGAATATGAGCGTTCAGAACGGCAGGCGGGAGAATCAAAATACTCCTTTTCAATGTTGTTTAAATTGGCCTATAACGGGATTTTCAATTTTAGTGAATTTCCGATAAAGTTTGTTTCTCGTTTGGGTGTTTTGGCAATTTTAGTAGCATTTATTTATTTTATAAGCGTTGTTATTAAAAAATTCTTTTTTCAAGAAGTTATTGAAGGCTTTACGTCATTATTATTCATGATTATTTTGTTTAGTGGTGTACAATTATTTGCCCTTGGCGTGATTGGTGAATACGTTTTGAGAGTGTTTTTTCAATCGAAAAACAGACCGCTTTTTATTGTGAAAGAGACGATTGTGGATAAGGAGTTTAAAGAATAATTATTTGATTATCAATTATTTAAAAAATATGCAAGTTTGGAAATTTGGAGGAACATCCGTTGGAAAACCCGAAAGGATGCACTCGATCAAAAGTTTGATTACCGAAGATGGTAATCGTAAAATTGTTGTATTGTCGGCTCTTTCGGGTACGACTAATGGACTTTTGTCTATCGCTGAGTCCTTGAAGGCAAATAATGATGCCGAGGCTACGCAAAAAATTAATGATTTATACGCTCATTATGAGACATTTATCAAGGAATTATATTCAACGCCCGAAGGGTACGCCAAAGGAAAAACCATTATTGATAATGAGTTTTCTTTCATTCGTTCCTTAGTCAATATCAAACCTTTTTCACTGAAACAAGAAAAAGAAATTGTGGCAGAAGGTGAGCTACTTTCTACTCAAATGTTCGAGGCATATTTACAAGAAGAAGGCGTAAAATCTGCACTTCTTCCAGCACTTGACTTCATGTTGATTGATGCTGACAATGAGCCAGTTTTGAAATTTACCGAAGAAAAATTAGGAGCGATTCTGTCGCAATTAACTGACCGTCAAATATTTATTACACAAGGCTTTATTTGCAGAAACCCTCGTGGAGAAGTTGATAACCTCAAACGGGGTGGTTCAGATTATACCGCATCATTAATCGGTGGGGCAATTGTGGCAGAAGAAGTGCAAATCTGGACGGATATTGATGGAATGCACAACAACGACCCAAGAATTGTGAAAAAGACGTTCCCAATTAAGGAATTATCTTTTGAAGAAGCGGCTGAATTGGCGTATTTTGGTGCAAAAATTTTGCACCCAAGTACCATTACACCAGCTAAAATGAAGGGCGTTCCCGTGCGTTTGAAAAATACGATGGAACCGTCGGCTTATGGAACGTTGATTTCGACAAAAACCATCACCGACCGTGAAATCAAGGCGATTGCTGCCAAAGATAATTTGACGGCAATTTACATACACTCGACCCGTATGTTGAATGCCTACGGTTTTTTGCGTAAAGTATTTGAGGTTTTCGAGAAATACAAAACGCCAGTTGATATGATTACGACATCGGAAGTTTCTGTTTCTATCACAATTGATAGTGACGAACATTTAGATGAAATCATGGCAGAGCTACGCCAATTTGCTGATTTAGAGGAAGTTGACAAAGACCAAACCATTGTTTGTATAGTAGGAAACTTCTCGGCAGACAAAGAAGGCATTGCCATAAAAGTATTGGAAGCCATGAAAAATATCCCAATCAGAATGATTTGTTACGGAGCATCAGAGCATAATATTTCCTTATTAATTCACGGAAAATACAAAAACGAAGCCCTAAATGCTCTGAACGAAAGATGTTTTTTGTATGAAGATGCGATGAAAGATATTTTCTCGGCACAGTAAATCATCTCCAACATTGTTTAAGAGCCGTGTTGTGATATTAGCGACACGGCTTTTTGTTTATCTTTGTGGAAAATAAAAATAAAATTATGACAGCATTATCAGTCAATATTCCTGATGGCGTGTATTCTGCCTTCAAGAATGCTTCCGAAAAAGAGAGGCAATCTGCTATAATGGCAATTGAGAATTTACTTAAAATAACATTTAGGGAAACTCTCAACAATAATTTATTAGACAGTTCCAATGCTTTAAGAAGAGAATCCTCCCAAAATGGACTTACAAATGAGGTGTTAGAAAACCTTTTAAAAGAAATTGACGATGAGCGTCATTGATAAATATGTGATTGATACAAATACACTTTTAAGTGCAGTGATATCACCAGATGGGAACAGTATTTCTGCGAAAGCATATCATAAAGCCTTAGAAAATGGCGTAATTATGGCTTCTGACGAGACATTTGCAGAACTTGTAGATGTTATTTTTCGGAAAAGATTCGATAAATATATTAGCGATGAAACCAGATTTTCATTTTTGAGTAGCTTTCGTAAGGCTGCTATTTGGGTAGAAATTACTGAACCAGTTTTTGATTGTAGAGACCCGAAGGATAACAAATTTTTGTCTCTTGCCAAGCAAGCAAAAGCTACACTCATCATAAGTGGAGATGAAGATTTGTTAGTGTTGAACCCCTATCATGAAATCTCTATCCTTAATTCCAGACAATTTTTAGAGTTAGAATAATATGCTACAAATACAACAAATAAAAGAAAATAAAGCCACAACCATTGAGGGCTTGAATAGAAAATATTTCAAAGGCGGAGAAGAAGCCGTTGAGCAAATTTTGGGTTTAGACGAAAAACGTCGTGAAACACAGGTTGAATTGGACAATACGCTTGCCAAATCAAATGCCCTTGCTAAAGAAATTGGCGGCTTGATGAAGGCAGGCAAAAAAGATGAAGCCGAAGCTGCTAAGGCTGAAACGGGAACGTTGAAAGCTCGTTCAAAAGAATTGGAAGAGTCTTTAAAGGTTTTAGAATTAGAGCTTTATGAGGTTTTAGTAACCTTACCAAATCTCCCACATTCAAGCGTTCCCGCAGGAAAAACACCCGAAGAAAATGAAGTTATTTTGGAGTGGGGAACGATTCCAACTTTATACGATGGGGCAGTTCCACATTGGGATTTGATTAAGAAGTATGACCGATTCGGCGGACCGATTATTGATTTTGAACTCGGTAATAAAATAACGGGTGCTGGCTTTCCCGTTTACAAAGGAAAAGGGGCAAGAATTCAACGTGCTTTGATAAATTTCTTCTTGGATGAAGCCATCAATGCAGGTTATATGGAAATACAACCGCCGATTTTGATTAATAAAGACTCAGGTTTTGGCACGGGACAGTTACCCGATAAAGACGGTCAAATGTACCACGCCACGGTAGATGATTTATTCTTGATTCCAACTGCCGAAGTACCGATTACGAATATGTACCGTGATGTGATTTTGCAGGATAGCGAATTACCCATCAAAAATGCAGGTTATACGCCTTGTTTCCGTAGAGAGGCGGGTTCTTGGGGCGCTCATGTGCGTGGCTTAAACCGCTTGCATCAGTTTGATAAAATCGAAATTGTCCGTATCGAAAAACCTGAAAATTCTTATGCAGCTTTGGAGGAAATGTCTTTGCACGTGCAGAGTTTACTCCAAAAATTAGAATTGCCTTATCGTGTGTTGCGTCTGTGTGGCGGTGATATGAGTTTCACGTCTGCCCTCACGTATGACATGGAAACGTATTCAGCCGCACAAGGGCGTTGGTTGGAAGTAAGTTCGGTTTCTAACTTTGAAACCTACCAAGCGAATCGCCTGAAACTCAGAATGAAAACCGAAGGAAAATCTCAATTATTGCATACCTTGAACGGTTCAGCATTAGCTTTACCACGCATTTTAGCAACTATTTTGGAGAATAATCAAACGGCTGAGGGGATTAGAATTCCAAAGGTGTTGGTGCCTTATTGTGGGTTTGATATGATTGGGTAGAGTTAAATTCAAATATATTTTCTCGTAAAATCTTGCAAGAACAAATTGAATTGTTTTTGCAAGATTTTATAATTTTCAATGCAACCGTTTTTGAAAATTTTACGTCTATCAATTTAATACGCTATCATCTAAATAAATTTATCTATGAAAAAATATACTTTTATCTTATTCATTGTTACTTATTTTTTACAAATAAGTGACAAACTTTATGCCCAAGACTGGACAATTATTCGGGAAGATAATCCAATAATATCAATGAAGTCTTCCAAAGATGGATTGATTATGGTGGTAACTGATAAGAGAATAAGTTGGTATGATTTAAGAGGGAATATTTCCAGGACATTAACGATACAAAGTGAAGGAAACATTACAAGATTTTTTGAAGACAAAAATGGTGTTTTATGGTTTGGAACTGATCAAAACTCTATTTGTACTTATGATGGTAGTGAATGGAAATCATTATTTAAGGCTCCCAATAATTACTATAATAACAGCATTATTACGCAAATTTTTCAAGATAAAAAGGGAAATATGTGGTTTGGAACTTATGGAGGCGGACTTGTGCAGTTTGATGGTAAAAATTGGATAATACATAATAGTAAAAATGGGCATTTATCAGAAGACCACATTTCCTCTATTTTTCAAGATTGGCAAGGAAATATTTGGTTTGGTACATGGGATGGTTTAACAAAGTACAATAACGATACTTGGACTAAATTTTATCAGAAGAAAGAAAAACAGGATAGTAGAAGTTTTTATTCTATTTTTCAAGATATGAGCGGCTATATTTGGTTTGGAACAAGTGAAGGATTGATAAAATATGATGGCAAAAATTGGACAGACTCTATTGATTACAATAATAAAAGTTCAAAGGGGTATATAAGTCCAATATTTCAGGATAAGCAAAGAAATATTTGGTTTGGTACAGGAATTAGTACTGGATATGTTTATCGTTTTGATGGAACGAATTGGAATGCTTTTCCTCCTCCGTATAGTGGGATTTATATTCCAAATGTTGTACAAGACATCATACAAGATAGAAAAGGTAATCTTTGGGCTGGGACTTTATTCGGTATTTCAAAATTTGAGAATCAAAAATGGGTAAATGTTGCTTATCCGCCCAATGAACAGAAGAATGGCTTTAATCCAAGAGTAACCCAAATTATAAAAGATAAAAATGGGAGTCTTTGGTTTGGAACAAATACGGGATTGATTTTAGTAGATTTTGTTAAAAATGAAGAGATAATTGAAGTTGGAATTATTTATCCAAACCCCGCAACTAACATTATAGAAATATCAGGAATTCCTGATGATAATAAAATTAGTATTTTTGATGCAAGAGGTGTTCTTTTGAGTGAAGTAATATACAAAGATTATCTGTGGCTTGATTATCTACTATCAGGTGTATATTTTCTTAAAATAGAAACTGATAATAAAGTGTTTACAAAAAAACTTATTATTCAAAAATAGAAAGTAAAATGCGTAGGTTCATTAATTTTACAACCTACGCATTTCAACTTCCTATCCCCTTCAACTTCTCCAACATCCTCCTCGACCCATCCGCTTTTGGGTTCAATTGTACTGCCTTTTCATAGTTCAAA
>JANPIG010001050.1:0-8186 GCA_031424875.1 Cytophagales bacterium | reverse complement strand
GTTTTTATTGAAAAACAATCAATTCATAATTTAAGTTTGCGACATACTTCGTTGCCTATACTTTTATTAGTAGGCATTTTGGTGATTGTTTTCATGCCTTTTGATGCTATTTTTATTGAATTAAATCAAAAATTAGCTTTGCCCGAATTCATGAAAAGTATTCAAGAATGGATGAAAAAAAGCGAAGATGCTACGGGAGAATTAACTAAATTTTTGACGGATTTTAAAAACCCCTCACAGTTAATTGTTGCCATAATAGTGGTAGCCTTATTGGCTGGAATTAGTGAAGAATTAATGTTTAGAGGTGTTTTGCAAAATATTGCCATGCGTGCCTTCAAAAGCCATCATGTAGCTATTTGGTTTGCGGCTTTTTGGTTTAGTTTTATTCACTTCCAATTTTTTGGGTTCTTACCCAGAATGTTTTTGGGGGCTTTATTTGGTTATTTGTATTTTTGGACAAAAAATATCTGGGTTCCTATATTTGCACACTTTGTTAATAATGGTTTTACGCTTTTGATGGTGTATCTTTATAAAAACAAAACGGTAAATGTAGATATTGAATCAACTGAATCTGTGCCTCTGACAACAGCATTAGGGTCATTAGTTTTGACGGTAATAATATTAAGGTTTTTCTATCAAAAATATGCTCAACCTAAAAATTTAGAAGTTTAGAATTTATGTCTTGGAAGAAAATTTACGAAACCACAAGCCCCATAAAAGCCGAATTAGCGAAAGCCTATTTGTTGGATGAACATCAGATAGAGGCCGTAGTCTTAAACAAGCAAGACAGTTCCTATTTGATTGGATTATGTGAAGTTCACGTTCCCATGCAAGACGCTGTGCTAGCAAAATTTTTATTAGAAAACGAAGCAGGACTTAATTAGTGGTGAGTTGTGTTTTAGAGATTTAAACTTCAGGACTATGCAAATTATTAGTTATTGATTTATTGGTGATTAATCAAATTTTGAATCACAACTCACTGAATTACAAATAAAAAACTCACTGAATCACAATAATTTATATATATGTTTCAAAAACTACGATTAATGACCAACCTGCAACAGCGGGTAATTGCGGCAGTAATAGCCGTACCTTTTCTGATATTCTGCATCGTATATAGCGACTGGACTTTCTATGGATTGTTTGCTGTAATCGCTATTTTGGCACAATTAGAATTCTATAAACTTTTGGGGTTGAATGGCAACGAACCCCTCACTTATTACGGAACTTTTTGCGGATTTGTGCTGGTTTCAGTATCGTTTTTTATTGAAAAAGGAGTGATTCCAGAATCTAATTATTACGTCCTTTCGCCCTTGATGGCTCTCATTTTCTTCATCAAATTATACAAAGCAAAAGACGACAAACCTTTCCGTAACATTGCCTACACTTTCTTGGGGGTTATCTATGTGGCCTTACCCTTTGCCTTATTGATAATTTTGGCATTTTTGACTTATAAATATAGCTGGCAACGTCCATTGGGCTGTTTATTCCTCCTATGGGCAAGCGATACGGGTGCCTATTTCGCAGGAACAAAGTTTGGAAAAACGAAATTATTTGAGCGAGTTTCACCCAAAAAATCATGGGAGGGAAGCGTTGGTGGGTTCATTGCTTCGATGATTGTGGCTTTTATTTTATCCAAATATTTTCTTGATTTAGAGCCTTGGCAATGGTTGGGTTGTGGGGCAATTATCGTAGTGGCGGGCACGTATGGCGACTTAGTAGAATCTCTCTTCAAACGCAGTATCAAAATCAAAGATTCAGCTTCAACTATTCCAGGACACGGCGGGTTTTTGGATAGATTTGATGGGCTATTACTCTCTATTCCGTTCATAATTACGTTTTTGAAATTGTTTAGTTAGGAATTAGAATTTCGTTAAAATCTGTTAAACCCACAACCTTTTATTGAATCCAAACGTTAATTTATGTAAGTTTACAATTCATAAATTTATACGATGACATCAGCTACTAAAAATATATTTTCATACCTTCCTCACAACGCTATCTTGTTGCGTTTTAGCATACTTCTGGTATGTTTCTCGTTGCTCGCCAATGGCTCAATCTTAGGGCAAGGGCAGGATAAATCTGTTATTTTTTCGGGTAAAGTGGTGTCTGACCGCACTTCAGATTTTCTGCCAAATGCGTATGTTTTTAACCCACAGTCGGGTAGAGGAACTTTGACGGACGATTTAGGAAATTTTGAACTTTATGTTTACCCTGGCGATAGTTTGGTCTTTTCGTATGTAGGTTATAAGAAAAAATATTATATAATTCCTCGCAACAACGAGCAAATGCAGAGTGCCATTATTCACATGGCAGAACAAGTTACGATGCTGGCAGAGGTGAAGGTTTACCCCTATAGTACAGAAGAAGCTTTTAAAAAGGCATTTTTGGAAATGAAATTGGAAAACGAAGCGGGAAGAAAAGCCTTAGAGAAGAACTTGGAACAATCTAAACTCAACGTGTTGGCATTGCAAGCGGGTTTAAGCGGAAATGGAAATTTTAGAAATTTCTCTGATCAAATGACTTACAACATGGCAAATCGTAATTTTCAACAAACTCCACTTATGGCATTTACGAATCCATTTGCTTGGGCAAATTTTATTAAGTCTGTAAAAAATGGTGATTTAAAGAAAACAGGCTATAAAAAGGCTTATGAAGATGCTCCCTCAGAAGGTATTTCAAGACAAAAACTCATGTCAGATTTGAAGAGAGGAAATTAAATATAATGAGTAATGAGCAATGAGTTGTGAGTATTGCCATTTACCTTTATTTTCAATATACTCACTTCTCAAAGCTCATATCTAATTTGCATTTCATAACCGAACAATACCGTATTCGCATTACTGAAGTTGATGCCCGAAGTCAATTGACCATCCCTGCTCTCAATGGCTTGTTTCAAGAAATGGCTTGGCGACATTCTGTTGTTGCGAATGTTTCCGTTCACGAATTATCAGCCCAACACAATATCTCATGGATACTTTCACGACTAAAAATTTGGATCGACCGTTTGCCCAATTATGATGAAACCGTAATGGTAAAAACCTACGTTCAAGAGATTGATAAATATTTCTATCATCGTGATTTTAAAGTAATTGACGCTTCTGGAATAGAAATAA
This sequence comes from Cytophagales bacterium, assembly GCA_031424875.1. Lineage (GTDB taxonomy): Bacteria > Bacteroidota > Bacteroidia > Cytophagales > Spirosomataceae > Arcicella. The sequence continues at coordinate 5,070 of JANPIG010001050.1, read as the reverse complement.
TCAGAGCAAATTCGGTTTGGGGATTAATGGATATTGTCAGAAGAAGAATTACCTCCGTACCCGACTGGATGCGTGCCATTACGCCAACACACCCTGAAGAAAACTTGGTACAGAAAGTTTCTGGAAAAATACCTCCTGTAAGTGATGCACAAATCGAAAAACGCTTTGATATTCGCTGGCATGATATAGATTCTAACCAACATACCAATAATACTAAGTATGTAGAATGGTTGATGGAAAGTGTGCCGGTGGAATTACTAAATAATGGCAAAATACAGTCTATTGACATGATTTTCAAGAATGAAAGCGTTTTAGGAGATTCTATAATTACGCAAAGTCAAGCCATTGAAAACGGTTTTATTCATCGTATTCTGAATCAGAATTCGCAGGAATTGGTAACAGGGGAAACCGTTTGGAGGTAATAAAACTAAAATTTCTATAAATCTGTTATCTTTAAAAAATAATACAATAACATGGAAACATTAAGCATAGAACAAATAAAAGCTATCTATCCGAATGAATGGGTCTTGCTTGATTTGGAAGGTCAGGAAGCTACCAAAATCCAAAAGGGAGTAGTTTTACTGCACGGTAAAGATTATTTGGAATTATGTTATAAAAGTAGTGAAATTGCACAAAATCATTTAACAACGATTTTATTTACAGGAACTCAAAACCACAACCGTAAATGGCTTAAAGCTACTCGTTTGAACGAGAAACCGAAGACGATTTAATAGTAATTCCTGTAAAAATTGGAAATAGTTTAGTCGATTTAGTGATTGATACTGGTGCATCACATACTTTTATTGATTTTGGTATTCTTATCAAAGAAGGATATAGATTGAATGATACCAAAGGAATTATTCCTGTTGAAACTGCTAATGGGATTCTTTATGCCAATAGATTTGATGTAGAATTAATTAATGCTTTGGGTATTTTAAAAGAAAATTTTGAAGTAACATCCTATCTTTTTGATGATCCAGAAAGTAATTTCAAAGGAGTTATTGGATTAGATTTTTTAGGGAATAGCGAAATTTGTATAAATTTTAAAACGAATATATTGACGATAAAATAATCACAAATCCCTCATAATCTTCCCCGCCCGACTCCGAAAACCTGCCGATTGAAAAGGCATTTGTTCTTCTAAAATAAACCTTAATTCTTCCTTCAACTCTGGATATTTCTTGGTGAGATTATAAACAATCGTCATCGAAAAAACCTTGATGGCGATGGCTTCCGAAGGGTTTTGGAGATAAGTTAAAGCAATTTCTGCCATCGTCCCGTGTAGCTTTTCGGGGATTTCTACATCCTGCAAAACCCGAACTGTATTGCGTTTGATAGCATCGTGAAGAGTAGGGTTTTGGAGATTTAGAATGAGTCTTTCCAAATGAGGATTGAGCAAATAATCCCATCTATATACACAGTGAATCATGATACTGTCGGCGTATTGATTTTTACGAGTATTTCCATCAAAAAAAACCTCAATTAATTCCGCAAAACGTTCCTCCGAACCACCAATCCAATCAATAATAGGCTTAAATTCTAATTGTGAATAACGATCTGGAATGGTTTGTGCAAGATACATTTTTCTTTTTTAAGATAATTTAAAAAAATATACGTGGCACGGCTAAACTCATAAACTATTTATTACTAAACGATTACCATAAGCAGTGCCACGGATTTATTACCAAGTAAATTTAAGAGCTTTTTCTCTTTGTAAAAATAAAATATCAATTGTTAAAACATGGCATTAGAACAAACATGGCGTTGGTTTGGACCCAACGATAACGTAAGTCTTTTGGATATTCGTCAGGCAGGTGCTACGGGCGTTGTCTCGGCTTTGCACCATATCCCAAACGGACAAGTATGGACAGTTTCTGAAATTCAGGAACGAAAAAATATCATTGAGGCAGCGGGCTTAGCGTGGTCGGTGGTGGAGAGTGTACCCGTGCATGAGGACATCAAAAAACGCTCAGGAAATTATGAAGAATATATTAAGAACTACCAAGAAAGTATTGTCAATTTGGCGGCTTGTGGCATTGATACCATCTGTTATAATTTCATGCCCGTGTTGGACTGGACACGCACCGACTTAGATTTTGAATTGCCCGATGGCTCAAAGGCACTCCGCTTTGATGCCACTGAATTTTGTGCTTTTGAACTCTATATTTTGAAGCGAGAAAATGCCGAAAAAAACTATTCAGAAACACAAATTGAAGCCGCAAAAAATTGGATGAATCAAGCACAAGAAGCTGATATTCAGAAACTTGTCCGCAATGTTATTGCAGGATTGCCAGGTAGTGAAGAGGCTTTTACCATTGAAGAATTTGCGGAGGTTTTGAAAACTTACGATAATATTGACGATGCCACTTTACGCCAAAATCTGTACGCATTTTTGAAAGAAATAACACCCGTAGCGGAACAATCTGGCGTTTTATTAGCCATCCATCCTGACGATCCACCGTTTCCAATTTTGGGTTTGCCTCGTGTGGTTAGTACAGAAAATGATGCCAAACAATTGCTTCAAGCCTACGAAAGCAAGCACAACGGACTATGTTTTTGTACGGGCAGTTATGGCGTGCGTGAAGATAATGATTTGGCAGGAATGATAGACAGAATGGGTGATAGAATCAACTTTGTCCATCTGAGAGCCACGAAAAGAGACGAATTAGGCAACTTTTATGAAGCCGACCACTTGGCAGGAGACGTAGATATGTACGCTGTAATGAAGGCATTAATAACTGAACAAAAACGGAGAATTTCGGAAGGAAGACCCGATTACAGGCTACCTTTCCGCCCCGACCACGGACACAAAATGTTAGACGATTTGAACCCCACTAAAAAGACGAACCCAGGTTATACCGCCATCGGAAGATTGAGGGGTTTGGCAGAATTGCGAGGTTTGGAAATGGGGATTGAGCGGAGTTTGTTTTAGGGGAAACTATTAATTTTTGGCAAAATTTCCAGATTAATATTTTCTTGGATTGATATATCTCAAATTGGGAATTTTGCCAAAATCTGAATCATTATCTGATAATAAAATTAAATCATTGCATAGGGCAGTTGCTGCAATAATTTCATCTGGTAGTTTTATTTTAATAGACTTTCTAATATCAATTGTTTTTTGAATAACGTCTTCTGATAAATTGAACTCAAAAGAGTATCCGATAAATTGAATGATAAATTGCAACAATTCTTCTCTATCGGGCGAAAATCCCAATATTTCAATTCTTGTTATGACTGAAATATTACTCTCCGAAGCATCCAAAATTCAAGCCCACAAGTTGATAATTCTTCGTCCAGATACTTTCTGATGACATTTGTATCGACTAAATATCTCTTTCCCATTCGCTTCTAATATTATCAAAATAAACCTTAATTTGCTCTTTATCCTCAGTACTGGCATTTTTCCAAGCTCCCCTCAAACTGGATGATGGTCGAGGATTAAGTGATTTAGTTTCGGGTGTTTCTTCATCAGTAAACATCACAAAAACCTTCACTCTTTGCTTATTAAGAGGTTTTTCTTTTAGGAATATCTGACCATTATCATAAATTCCTTCGATGGCTGTTAGCATATCTTTATTGTTTTATTAGTCAAATATACACAATATATTTAAAAACATCGCCTGAAAAACGTTATCTAAATTAACGTATTTTCACATTAAATGAAGGGCTTTTGGTATTTTACAGATTTTAGCAATTATTTTGCAATAGTATTTTAGTAACCTTAGACAAACTACTGAATTTCAAAGTCATCCTAAAACAAAAATTGTATGAAAAAATTATTTACTTCCTTATTATTCTTATTATCGTTCTCCATCTTTTCACAAAGTTACTCTGTGGTTGAAAAAACTGGTTATAGTATTAATGGGCTACGAGATTTTGTATTCGATGAAAAAGGTAATCTTTGGATTAACGATTCCAAATCTATTAGTCAGTATTCAGCTTTAACTCCCACTATCACGTCAAGAAAATTATTATTTTCCTTACCAACAAACGTAACTGATGCACTATTTCTTAGTATGAAATCGAATGGGGATGCGCTATATTTTCAAAAGGGATTTGGTGCAACTTTGTACAAAGCGAATCTTATAACGGGTAGTAACTCAACTTTGATAACATTTCCTGTAAATAATAGGACTCCCAACTATTACAGAATTGACTCTTTGGATAAAGAAATCAATATTTTGAGTAATCCAACTGGCGGAGAGGCAACGACATTAACCTTTGAGGTTTATGATTTTAACGGAAAAGTCATTAGGACCCCATTTAGTAGAAAACAAATGTATGGAATGACTACAACTAATGATGGAACGGGTAACTATTATTTACTTCAAGATAATGGTTCCAATAAGTACAGAATTGACATTTATGACAAAACACTTAAGTTACTTAGAGGCTTTGATTTGGATTTATTAACGTCCAATAACTATCCGATTGGTATGCTTACTGATGCGCAGGGAGTTATTCATTTAGCGATTATCAATACCTCGAAAGATGCAGAAAACGGTATCGGAATTTATGCTTTTGATAATAAAGGGAAGAAACTAACGTCTCTGATAAACATCAATAAATATGCTGACCCTTTCGTTACACCAACTTCTTATTTATTGCAATCGTATGGAGGTAGTATGTACATTGGCGACAAGGTAAATAATCAGATTATTAGGGTAGATTATACAGCCAGTAATTTAAAGACAACTAATATCATCGCTTCGGATATTGTTAAATCTACTACTGATGCTAATTTCCCATTAAATCCAACTTCAAATTCTACGGCTAAATTTAGTTATTCACTCGTAAGTGGAGATGCCGTTAGTGTTGATGTGAATGGAAATGTTAAAATATTGAAAATTGGTACGGCAAAAATTAAGATTAGCCAAATTGAAACAAGTGGATTTGCAGCCGCTGAAAAAACGATTAACGTAACCATTATTCCACCCACAGTCAAACAAGCCCGCCAAACCCCACTCGCCCAAACTGCTACTGTTTATGGACGGATAACCGCCAATAATCAGTTTGGGGCTACCGTCTTTTTGCAAGATGCTACGGCTGGGATTGCGGTGTTTAGTG
>JANPIG010001049.1:0-2387 GCA_031424875.1 Cytophagales bacterium | reverse complement strand
AGTTGATTTTCTCTAATTGATTGTTTCCGCCCGATGGGAAATAATCCGCAAAAAGCATATAGTCTCCCCCTTTTTCAAAAACCGTTTCATTGTGTCCCGCCCCATTTGAATAGGCTTTTCCTTTCGCTAAAACTGAAATATCATAACTTCCCGATGCGTTATATTCTGGGTGAATATGGGTAAAATATGAAAGGTCTTTTGAGACTACAATGAGGTGTAATTTCTTTTCGTGGTGTACGTCTAAGGGTACAGCTTCGGTTTCTTTTCCTACAATTTTTGGCGTAAACGATAACATGGCAGCTTTTCCAGCTTCCACGGTGGCTGGACTTGCTTTGAATTCCATTTTATAGGTATTCCCATTTCCTTTTCCAGCATTGTCATTATGCTCTAATTTCATTCCGCACTTGGGACATTTATCGCCCTCTTTGCCCGTAACTTCGGGGTGCATTGGACAGGCGTAGGTGTGTTCTCCACTATGTTCATCGGTTTTTCCCATGCCTTCCATGTTTGCCATTGTAGAATCCTTCGACCTTTCGGTTTTAGTGGAATTACCGCATGAACCTAAAAATAAACTTGTACCCATCAGGGTTACTAAACTTAAAAACTTTACTCCTTTTTTCATGATTGTTTGTTTGTTAATTTTTGATTTTTATTTGTGATTATGACCTTCTTTTTTTTCAGTTACTGCCACTAATTTCATTCCGCATTTTGGGCAATCACCTGACTTGTCACTGGCTGAACCTTCGCATTTCATGGGGCAAATGTAAGCAGCTGCGGCAACCTCTTTTTTAGCTTGGGCTTTCTTTGGAACTAATGCCATGCCACACGTTGAGCATTTGTCGCCTTTTTTACCCGTCATATTGGGGTGCATTGAACAGGCATACACTACCGATGCTACTTCTTTTTTAGCTTTTGCTTTTCCTTTTTGTCCAAAAGAATAGCTTGTCGAAACGGCTACCATTAAAAATAACGTTGCCAAAAATTTGATTGTTCTCATTATTTGTATTGATTAAATTATGAATTATTATTGGTTTAGATAAATCATTTTCAACTGGTAAGTTCCGTTGGTAACGACCCTTTCCCCTTCTTCAATCCCTTTTTTGATGATGGTAAATTCTCCGTTATCATTCCCCGTTGAGACATAAGCCACACTAAAACCTTCGGGAGAATCCTTCAAAAAAACGACGGGCTTGCCGTTAATTTCACTAATGGCTGAACTCGGAATGGTGATTCCTCGGACGGATTGCCCCGCAAAAACTCGGATATTAACAAACTCGCCAATCTTGAAATCGCCCGTGGGATTATCCAATTCGAACAAAACTCGCTGTGATTGATTGGTTGGATTCACCGTCAAGGCTGGAGCAATTAATCTAAGTTGAGCCGTTTTGTGAGCATCATTACTACTTTCTGCCGTAAACTTTTTAGCTCCATTGACCAAGTTTACATCTTTGTCATACACTTGAACTTCAAGGTAAACTTTCGATAAATTGATTACCGTAAAAATGGTTTCACCAATATTAACCGTTGAACCCAAAGAGAAGTTAAAATTGCCAATTGCGCCACTTATGGGTGATTTTAAGGCAATTCGCTTTGAACTTCCATTGCCGTCTGAGCCAACACTTTTAAAAACCTTTAAATTTTGCTGGGCTTTTTGGTAACGGGCTTCGGCTTCGGACACATCCCTTTTAGCGGCAATATCCTCAATCCCTTTAAGTCGGTCGTATTCTCTTTTGGCAGCTTGCAATTCCGCTTCCAAATTGTTGCGTTCCGCTTGGAAATTTACTTGAGTTGAAGCATCAATGTTTTGTTCAATCACTGCCAACGTCTGTCCTTTGCTTACTTTCTGTCCCACTCTGGCGTTAAGAGAAACGATTTTGCCCGTCTGCGGTGTTTGTACTAAGGCTTGTCCATTTTGGGAAGGCATCACGGTGCCAAAGAGTTTTTGGCTTTCAGTAAATTCGCCATTTCCAATGCGTTGCGTAAATACTTCAAATAAAAATTGGGTTTCTTTCGGTACTTCAAAAGCGTTGGATAATGCCCCTGTGCTACTTCCTGCCCCTTCGTCTCCGTGAGCAAGTGCGGTTTGCCAATTGGCAGTTGGTAGTAAACAAATGGCGATAATTGAGGCAATCACAGCTTTTTTGTTTCTTATTTTACTTAATAAAAACATCAATAACATTCCGATAATTAATCCTGCACCTACCAAAAAATAAGGCTTTTCGTACCAATGTTCAATTAAAGCACTATCTGTCTCGGAATGGGCTTGCGGTAATTCTTTTCCGATTTCAATATTTTGCAGAGAAAACAAATCTGCCCCTGATTCAGCATCAATACTGACGGTTAATGAATATTTTTTTTTGGCAGGAAACACGCCCGAAATCTCGTAA
>JANPIG010001048.1:0-2471 GCA_031424875.1 Cytophagales bacterium | reverse complement strand
TCAAAATAGATTCCAAAGGCCCTTTCATTCAAAAACTGCCGAATCTTAACCACTTTTAGATCAATGAGTTCTTTAAATAAATCTACGGAATTCCTGCCTGCTCTACGGAAATCATCGGGAAAGTTTAAACAAGCAAAATCGGGGTGTAAGACGGCTTTAATATAAAAATCTCGCTTGGCTCGCCACTGTTTGCCATCGTTGCAAAAACCCAATAATAATTCGTCTTTTTCCTGTGAAAAACACTCAGCCAAGACCATTCCAACCAATTCTTTTTCAAGATGTTTAGACAATTGACGAAGGAAATAATAATTGGTTTGCATTTTGGTGATTTTTGAATTGTTAGATTGTTGATTTGTTGATGACGAGAGATTTTTTTCATCAAAAAAGGGCTGAGAGAAATCCCAGCCCTTTTTTGATATATTGTCCGAATTTCACACAGCCACTAAATTACTTTGTTATCCTCTATTCAAACATTAAATACAACGTAACCGTATGAGCATTAAGTCGTTGAATATCACGGGCATAGATGTTATTGTTGGTTGGTGAAATAAACATATTTGTCAAGCCGTGGGAGAATCTTAGTTCGGGGGTAAATTTGAAATACTTAAAAAACTGTTCAAATCCAACGCCATATTCTAAGGAAACATCACCCGTGCGAGTGTCTAACCTGCGAGTCGAAGCGGCATTTTTACGAACATTTGCCTCAATCCCGATTTTCACACCCGCATCTACAAACATTCTTGAATTTCCTCTTCGCTGAGATTTAAATTTTAATAATAGTGGAATTTCTAACCATGTGGATTCCCTCAATTCAGAAGGGAAATCAGGTGAGTTTAGAAACCTATACTTGACCTCACGCCCATATAAGGCAATATTCATCCCAGTTTTGAAATCAAATCTATCGTTTAATTTAAAATTAACTAATCCTCCTACTTGGAAAGCAAAATTGCCTGGTGAAACTATCGTAACAGCAGTATCTGCCGCTGTACCAGCCCCAAAATTTTTGCTATGATAAACGTTAAATCGGGATGAACCAAAGCCAAATAAAAATCCAAAATGGACTATTTTATCATCATAAAATTCATCGTAAATTCGCTTGTATTCATAACGTTGTGCCTTGCTTTCATGCGCAATTCCTACTAAAAAAACGCCCAAAAGCATCACAAAAGTGATTACTTTTTGCCTATATAAATGGTACTGATGCCAAAAGTAAGTGGTAAACATTGAGTCTGAGTAAATCCTGCACGGTGAAAAACGTTCATAAAATCGTTTCCTTCTGGAAATGCTTGTACAGAATCATACAAGTAAGTATAGGCGGAAGTATCCTTAGAGACGATTTTGCCAACGGTTGGCAAGATGTTTTTGAAATAAAAGTTATAAAGTTGCTTAAACGGAAACGCTTGCGGTTTTGAAAATTCTAAGACGATACACGTGCCTCCCACTTTCATCACTCGGCACATATCGGTTAATCCTTTTTCAAGATTTTCAAAGTTCCGTACTCCAAAACTAACGATAACAGCATCAAATGTATTGTCTGAAAAGTTCAATTTCTCTGAATCTCCTTTTTGCAATTCAATTACAGATTCCATGCCAAGTTTTTTAATTTTTTCACGCCCAAAACTCAACATTCCTTCCGAAATATCTACACCCACAATTTTATCGGGTTTTAGAGCCAATGCTTCAATGGCAAAATCTCCAGTACCCGTAGCGATGTCCAGAATCGTTTTTGGGGCGGCTTTTTTCAATAATCTGATGGCTTTTTTACGCCATAAAATATCAATACCTCCACTCAATAGGTGATTGAGAAAATCATATTTTGGCGATACATTATCAAACATCTGAGCTACTTGCTCTTTCTTAGATGCATCTTGTTCTTTATAAGGGACAACAGTCATACTTTTGGTATTTAGGGATTAGGTAATCAGGAATTAGGAAAAATCCATAATTACTTAGTCACAAAGTTACTATACGTTAATAAGATAACCCTTAGTTTGAAATTATTGTTTCTAATCTATAATCTATTAGTTGCTATTGACATAAATATCCTTAAATTAGTGCAATTAAAGCTAATAGATGTAAACAATTCAACAACTCAACAATCGAAACGCCGAACCGTCAATAATTTAACAATTTATTCATAACCACATTATGCAAGACTTCGCATTGTACTTCATGGCATTTTTATACATCGCAGCGGGTGTATATCATTTTGTAAAACCCAAATTTTATCTTTACATGATGCCTCCTTATATACCTGCGCATAAACTAATGGTATCTTTGAGTGGTGTAGCAGAAATTGTATTAGGCATTATGCTTTTATTCCCAGAAACTCGTTCTATTGCCGCCTGGGGCATCATTATGATGTTGATTCTGTTTTTTACAGTTCACATTTATATGCTGACTGAGGAAGCAAAATTCTTTAAAATCTCTAAAATATTCAGATGGATTAGAATTCCTTTGCAGTTTTTATT
>JANPIG010001047.1:0-7502 GCA_031424875.1 Cytophagales bacterium | reverse complement strand
AATCATGGAAGAATGTGGCATCCACGTTGTTCACTCACCAGCAGACATTGGTGCTACCATGCTGAAAGCGTTGGGTTTATAGTCTTTAAGTCATAAGTCTATAAGTTTATAACCCTTACAAGCGTTCAAAACGTTTGTAAGGGTTTCTTTTTAAAGAGGTTTTCATATTTAACCAAGACTTCCGTTTTTGGTTTATATGACCAATCTTTTGTAATTTTGAAAAAATAACCCAATCATTGAACTCAACGCTATTTCATATTATCAATAAAATTTTGCTCCGTACTTGGTGTTCACTGGGATGGATAGTCAAACTACAAGTACAAACGCTTTTTCCCTTACTTCTTTTCTTCTTACTTCTTTTCTCCTCCGAAAAAGCAGAAGCTAAAGGCGGAATTGGTCCTGAGGAATCTTATTATCTTGTTCATGATTATCAGGACGATTGGCAGGTTTTTGACAGTCGTTATAAGGCTTATGTACCGTATGTACGTGAACAGCACAAGGGCTATAACTCATTCAGCCTATTTTTTGATATTGAAAATTATAAAGGTTATAAATTATTATATCGTTCAGAAAGGGAGAATTATCTCTTCATTGATGCTACTTTACAGAAGAAATTACCTACCACTTCATGGGTAATTTTGGATATTGATAGTTTGCAACAAGCCTTTGGTAAAACAAAATTATTTCTTACCATTTACGGAACCAATACCAGCGTTGAAGACATTACGATTCAGATAGGTAATAAAATTTCAAAAGCTCAAAAAACAGCTGAAATCGGCGAATCATTATTGACTATTTTACCCAGAGAATTATCACCATTCCAGAACTTTTTCGTTATAGGGTTATTGCTCTTGGCGTGCCTGTACGCATTTTTATACAATTTTCAACCAAAATCTTTTCAACGATTTTTTAGCATCAGAGACCTTTTGACGTTGAGCAAAAGAGATGAATCTTTTGTAGTAAATAAGCCTTTTGACATTGGAAATATTCTTTTCGTAGTAAATCTCAGTTTTACGCTTAGTTTCATTTTTATGCTTATCACTCACGAAAAAACTGACCTTTTCTCCGCCAGCAATATCCTCCGTGAAGGAGAAACCATAGGAACATTACTATGGAATTTCCTTGAAATAGCTATAATTGTATTTATATCTATGAATTTAAAGTATTTTGCTCTCCGGGTTTTGTCCAATCTTTATCGTTTAGACAATATTACCAATATTCATTATTTCAAGATTATACAGTCATCCAGCATCTTCTTTTTATTGATATTAGTAGTGCTAACATTTAGCACTGTTTCAGACCCTGAAATTATAAAAAGTGCAGAGAAATACTTTTTTGTTCCTATATCCTTGTTCTTTGTGCTTCGCTTAGTCTTGCTATACTTCACGATAAATAAGATGGCAACGTTAAAAAATCTGTATTTATTTTCGTACCTTTGCATCATTGAATTGATTCCACTGATAGTAGGCGTACGTTTTGCCTTATAATTTGCATTAATTCAGTATTTTAGTTCTTCAAAATTTGTTTTATGAGACTATAAAATAAAATGTTAATTTACCAACATCTTATATCACTCAGATCTCAAGAATTGAAGAACCCAAAGATTAGCCCCATCCAGAAAATTTAAAGTCATTGAGCATGAGCGAAATAACAGTAACCGCACATCCAGACAGATTGACCAAAGTAACCAGTATTTTAGTTACCCAAGCACGTCCAACTGATGAAAAATCACCTTATTTCGAGTTGGCAAGAAAATACGATATTAAGGTTGATTTCCGCCCATTTATTGAAATTCAGGGAGTAGCCTTTAAGGACTTTCGAAAACAGAAAATTAATATTCTCGACCATACGGCAGTCATTTTTACGAGTCGTAATGCCGTTGACCACTTTTTCAGAATGTGCAAGGAAGCTCGTATAGAGATGCCCGCCGACATGAAATATTTTTGTATCACCGAACAAACTTCTAATTACTTACAGAAATACATCGTAATTCGTAAGCGTAAGATTTTTACTGGTACAAAAACAGCAGCAGATTTATTAGAGTTAATCAAGAAACATAAGACTGAAAAGTTCTTATTTCCTTGCTCAGATAAGCGTACAAACGATATTCCCGAGTTTATGGGCATTAACGAACTTCAACTCACCGAAGCCGTAATGTACGAAACTGTATCTTCAGATTTGTCTGATTTGGAAAGTGTTTACTACGACATTATTGCCTTTTTCAGTCCATCAGGAATAAAATCTTTAATGGAAAATTTCCCTGATTATAAGCAAAACAAAACCCGCATTGCTGCTTTCGGTCCTACCACTGCTAAAGCCGTAACGGCTGCCGATTTGATTTTGGACATTCAAGCTCCACTCCCTAATGCCCCTTCTATGACAGGAGCTCTGGAGTTGTATATCAAGAAAGCAAATCAGTAAGTCACGATGTTCGATATTTGGTGCGGGCGGCGTTCCACTTTGATGTTCGGGTTTTGCTTATTCTCATTTTCTGAGAACTGATACATTTGACTTCTTCGTTCCGAATAAAAAAATTACAAAAAGCCTCAAAATCTTATTGGTTTTGAGGCTTTTTTGTGTATTCTTGAATATATGAAGCATACATTTATAAAAAGTTTTCGTACTACATAAAACATTCACAACAAAACCGCATTCATTAGCGTTAAAATAATCTATTCACTAAATTTTAGCGTATATTTAGAATCTTTATTATTTTTGGATATATAAATTCGCTCTAAAAGAATAAATTAATAAAATATTCATTCCAAATACTTGATAATTAGATAATTAAATAATTTTAAAAATTACACTTCTAAAAAACTGTTCGCCTCTGACTGTTCACCGTGAACCAAATGTTTAATTGTTATGCAAAACTATTTACGTTATATATTTTTCATTTGCTTGGCTTGCATAGGCTCAAAAACAACAGCACAACAAGATGCCCAATTGAGTCAATATAAGTTTAATCCGCTTTACATTAATCCCGCTACGGCAGGAACAGATGGCGTAATAAAATTTCAATTACATTATCGCAATCAATGGGCTGATTATCAGACTACTTTCGATGGTAGTGGCTCTTTGGGAACACAAATTTTTACGGCATCTATGCCTTTAAATGGTTTGCATAGTGGTATTGGCATACAATTTGTCAATGATAAAACACCGTCAGGGGCTGGTTATCAGAATATGCTGTTATCATATTCATACCAAATTGGATTATCTAACGGAGCCATAGTTTCCGTAGGAGCAAAAGGTGGTTTTCATACTAAAACTTTTGATTCAAAATTCCGCCCACGTGATTCAGGCGACCCAATTGTGGATGCTTTGTCGGGTAGTATAAACCAAACTAAAGCAGACTTTTCAGTAGGTGCTCTATATAAAACGTCAAACTATCAAATCGGAGCAAGTTTAAATCATGTCAATGCTCCAACTTATGGTTTTTCAGCGGACAAAACAGGGCAATATACCATCAAACAAGTGTTAAATTTGACCGCAAGTTTTGATTATTATTTGAATGATTTAATAAAAGTTAGTCCTATGGCGTTGTGGAAATCTGATTTTGTGAGTAGTGCTTTAGAAGGGGGAGCCATTGTTACCTATTCAGATAGATATTGGCTCGGAGGTTCATATCGTTTGAATGACGCTGGCATTATTATTGCTGGAATCTCGCTATTAAAAGATAACGCATTGCGGTTTGGATATTCCATTGACCTTACCAATGTAGGAGCAACCGCCAAAGCCCCACTTACGCACGAAATCCTGTTGAGTTATGCCTTACCCGCCCCACGGCTCTTAGCAGGAAAGAAAACGCCCGTGCGAACTCCACGATTTAGACATTAATAAAAAAATATATTAACTTTGTTAATTGATTACATACTAAGAAATTAATATTTTACGTTTTTAAGGAAATTTAACATATTAGAATAACCTTAAAATTCCTTAAAAAACCTAAGTAACCAATTTTAGAGCAGAATCATATTTGGGAAATTATTACCTTCAACAATTATAGGTATCATACAAAAAAGTTTATAACACTATGAATCACAGTGGAATTTTCAGGAGAATATTTTTACTACTTTTGGTAGCTGTTCCTGTTTTGTTCTTAGACAGTTGTTCTTCTGGCGGTAAAAGCAGTAAGAGTAAGTCAACTGCCAGCAAAGGACGAAGCAGCAGCAAAGGCAAAGGAGAAGTCGCCAGCAAAGGAAAAGGCAAAGGTGGCAAAAACAGCCGAAGCAGTAAAAAAGAGGACGTTGGAATGGTCAACGGAGAAATTGGTGCGACCAATCGTAAGGGCTGGAAACAAACTACTCCGCTTGGAATGGTTTTGATTCCTTCTGGCTCATACATGATGGGACAAGCTGACGAAGACGTTACAGCGTCATCAGTTAGTTTCAACAAGCGTGTAACGGTTGCACAGTTCTACATGGATGATACTGAAATTACTAACAATGAATATCGTCAGTTTACAAACGTAATGATGACAGACTCAATCTCGGTTTTGGGAGAAGAGAAAATCATTGCAGAATATTATCCTGATACTGCTGTGTGGAGTAAAGACTTTACTTATCATAACGGTGACCCAATGACTGAATATTACTTCTCAAGCCCAGCATTTGATATGTATCCTGTAGTGGGTGTAAGTTGGACAGCTGCAAGATAATTTAGAGATTGGAGAACAAAAGCCTATAATGATTTTCGTACATCAGAAGGTCAATATATTTCACCAAGATTCCGTTTGCCATCAGAAGCAGAATGGGAATGGGCAGCTCGTGGCGGAAAAGCCTCAGCAAAATATCCTTGGGGTAACCCTTATGTAGCAAATGGAAAAGGTTGTTTATTAGCCAATTTCAAACCACATAGAGGAAACTATGATGCTGATGGATATGCTTACACAGCCCCAGCCAACCAGTTCAATCCAAATGATTATGGTTTGTATAATATGGCAGGAAACGTATCTGAGTGGTGTTTAGATGCTTATGCAGACAACTCGGTTGCTATCACATGGGACTTAAACACTATTAATGATGACAAAGACGAGCCACGCAAAGTAATTCGTGGAGGTTCTTGGAAAGACGTTGCGTATTATTTGGAGACAGGTACACGCTCGTATGAGTACGAAAATAAGAAGCGCTCATATATCGGATTCCGTTGTGCTATGAACCATTTAGGTCGTTCATCAGGAAAGGAATTCAAATAGTAAAATTTAATACAACATAAAAAAGCGAGGGAATCCTATCGTGCAACAACGAAATGTTCCCTCGCTTTTTTTGAAGAATAAAACAGGTATTAGTCTTAAAATAAATTTATTTTTTAATCACAATGGAAAAAGTCGTAAACGTTATTGCAAGTTTTGCAGCCGCAGTAGTAATTTTTGGAGCCTTAGCTAAAATTCTTCACTGGAATGGAGCAAATGAATGGTTGATGCTTGGTATGCTTACCGAAGTAGGTATTTTTATCATGTATGGTGTTTTATACTTAGCCATGAAACCAAGCCAAGATTATAATTGGGAAAGAGTATATCCCGAATTGGCAAAAGATTTTTCAGGAGAATTACCTAAAAGAAGTACAGCACCAACATCGGGAACTGGTTTAACTGCTAAAATGGATGAAATGTTAGCGAATGCAAAAGTTACGCCTGATATTTTTGATAATTTAGGAAAAGGTATGAGGTCATTGACTGATACAGTTTCTAAGATAGGTGATATTACAGATGCAACCGTAGCAACAAGTGAGTATGCAAAGAATGTAAGAACAGCTTCGGGAGCGATTACTGAAATGAACAAATCTTATGGAACAACGATAAATGCGATGGCAGAAATGTCAACGGCAACTCAGGATGCTAAAGATTATCGTGTTCAGTTTCAGAAAGTTACACAAAACATGGGAGCATTAAATGCTGTCTATGAATTGGAATTACAAGATACTAACAAGCACTTAAAAGCAATGAACACTTTCTATGGCAACTTAACCACTGCTATGGAAAATATGGCTGATGCCAGCAAGGATACTCAACAGTTTAAGCAAGAATTGTCTAAATTGACAACTAATTTATCTTCTTTGAACAACGTTTACGGAAGTATGTTGTCAGCGATGAAAGGTAATTAAAAAACTTAAACTAAAAGATAATCCTATAAGCACATAATAACATGGCAGGAATGAAAGAAACGCCCCGTCAGAAGATGATTGGGATGATGTATTTGGTCTTAACTGCTCTACTTGCCCTGCAAGTGAGCGATGCCCTCTTACAGAAATTTGTACTATTAAATAATAGTTTGGAAACGGCAAATGCTTCAGCCGTACAAAAAAGCGGTCAGACAGTAGAAGGTATTAAAGCGAAAATTAACGATTCGCCAAACCCTGCACAATATGCTGATATTTTAGCGAAAGCGATCCAAGTACGTAAAATGTCTGATGCGATGGTTTCTGAAATGGAGACTTTGAAAGGACAAATTGTCGAAAAAACGGGTGGTTATGATAAAGAAACTGGCGCTTTGGTTGGTTTAAAAGAAACGGAGAAGGTTTATGAATTCATGATTGGTGGCAAAAAGCAAGGGATGGCTTATGGTTTGAAAACAAAATTGGATGATTTTGTAGCTAAGATTTCTACCTATGCTGATAAAGGCACTAAAATTGATCCTTTGGCTTTATCAGGCAGCGAAGACCCTGCCGTAGCGAAAGATGCTAACAACAAGAACAAAGATTTTGCCGAATTGAATTTTGCAGAAACTCCAGTTCCAGCGGCTTTAGCAACATTAAGTCAAAAGCAATCAGAAGTTCGTCGTCATGAGGCTACGGTTTTGGGGCAATTAGCCGAGAAAGTAGGTATCAAAGATATTAAGTTTGATAAAATCTTAGCAATGGTTTCTGCCAACTCAAATACGGTAGTAGCGGGTATGGATTATGAAGCTGAAATGTTTATTGCCGCTTATTCATCAGGAATTACGCCACGAATGAGTTTCAATGGTTCATCTGTACCTGTGAAAGATGGTAAAGGACAAATTAAATTTAAAGCACAAGGCGGTCAATATGACGGTCGTGGACTTTCGAGAAAGACATATACAGCAACTATCTCATTTACTGGACCAAACGGACCTGAAACCAGAACGATTGATAAAGAATATTTTGTTTTGAAACCAACCTATAATATTGAAGCAGGAAGTTTGCCTCCTTTGTATTTAGCTTGTGCTAATAAATTAAGTATTGTAAGTCCAGGTTTGGGTGCTTTATGGCAACCAAATATTACGGCAAATGGTGCTGATGTTATTGCAGGAGGCGGACCAGGAAAAATTACGGTTGTTCCAAATTCAGCTTCTGTAGAATTGAACATTAATAATGGTGGTATATTGTTAGGAGTTGAAAAATTCAGAGTTCGTAGAATTCCTAAACCAGAAGTTAAGATTTTTGGAAATGGTGGAGAATTAGATGAAAAACGTGGTGCCAATGCTTCTGGTTTGAGAAGTATTGATGCTCGTGCCATTGCTGAAGAATCCTTTAAAGCAACA
>JANPIG010001046.1:0-3800 GCA_031424875.1 Cytophagales bacterium | reverse complement strand
GCATTTTCCATATCCTTCACAAATAGTTGCTTTGCAGACAGTTCTGCTACAAATGAAGCACCTGAAACACTGGCTAAATTCATATCCGAAGGCACTTTGATTTTATATTCAAAATAGCCCGAACCCGCTCCGTTTACTTTCAATCCATCCAAAATATTCCAAGTTTTTTTCGACCATTTGGCATCACTAAAATTCTTGGGTTCGATGCTCAATAATCTGGCTTTTTTACCATTCAAAAGAGTCATTTCATTCTGTAAATTTCCTTCTACCACGAAAGTTGTGAAATTTCGATGAACGATATTTCCTGAATTATCTTCTAAAATTAAAGCTACAATAACAACCGATTTTTCATTAGGCATAGTCAATTTCAAAGGTTCTAATTCTTTCTGTAACCATGCTTGATAAGGAATAGTTTTATTAGTAGTCATCCATGCTTTTTTCTGCCCCAAAGCATCATAACCATACATTTGCACCTTCAGGTTCAGTTCTTTGCCTAAGTCTTTATCAGTCATTACGGATAAATAAAGGGGTAAAGAAATCTCCTCTTTGGGCTTCATACTTCTACTGATTTCATTGCCTGCCGAAATGTAAATATCTGAGTGGAAATCTTTAATTGCCATGCCTTCCACCAATTCGCCAACGCCTGTTTCTTTCTCAGAACGGTCGAAACGGAAATAGCCATTCCATTCATTGATTACGTCGTGGTGTTCCGTATAAAGCCATCCTGCAATTTTGGGAAATTTTCTAAAACTATTCATCATGCGGTGATAATCCCACGACCAATCTACATCGCCCGTACTACCCTCATATCCCCACACATTACCACATTCAGAGTTGATATTGGGGACATCCGTTTGCTTATAACCTTTTTCATAATGATACTCACTACCCACGAATGTTTTATCCGAAATTTCTTTCAATTTCGTCTCCCACGTAGCCCCTGGGAAATATTCATGCCATGAATTGATATCAGTTTCGGTATGTCCCGCCCCGCAACAAATAGAATTATCCTCTACCAAACGGGTAGCATCCAACGACTTTGCCAGACGATAAACCGAAGCAACCCATTTTTGAGTTTCAGGTAAATAAACACTTTCCTTTTTACCATTAATTTCCTTTTTAGAACGCAGTCCCCACGTTTCATTGAAAGTTATCCAAGAAAAAATAGCTGGGTGATTGTAGTCCCTTTTTATCATTTCTTTCAAGGTAAATTCAGATTCTTGTTGAGCATTTTTATCAGGTTCACCCCAAAAATTAGGTAAGTCAGCCATCACCAAAACGCCTAACTTATCCGCCCAATACAATTTGCGTGGAACATCTACTTTTATATGAGTACGAATGCCATTCAACCCAATATTTCGAGCCAAAAGGATTTCATTTTTCATAAATTCATCGCTTGGAAAAGTATAAAAACCCGTGGGATGATAAGATTGGTCGAGGGTGAGTTGCAAATAAATGGGTTTGTTGTTGAGAGCCACGTACATATAATTGGTATTGGGCAGATACATAGTCGAAATTTTACGCATTCCGAGATAAGATTTTACTTCATCATCACCTAATTTGGCAGTTACAGTGTATAAAAACGGGTCTTCTAACGTCCATAAATGAGGCGAACTAATAGGAATTACAAAAGAATATTCCGTTTTGTTTTTCGGAAAAACCTGAGATTTTTTTGCCTGACTAACTCCTGCAATATCAACGGTAAAATCCAAGTCTTTTGTAGAAGGATTTGCCAAATATGCCGTTACAGTTACTTGGTTTTTGTCAATATCGGGCGTAAAATGTAGGGCATCTAAGAAGTTTTGCCCTCTTGCCTCCACATAAATGGTTTGCCAAAGTCCCCGTGCGTTACCGTAACCTTGTTTGCCATAAAGTGTAAAATCACGGCGTTTGTCATCGACTCTAATGACCAAATTTTGCTTTGTGCCGTATTTTAGATTCTTTAATTCAAATGAAAAAGGTGTATAACCCCCTTGATGCGAGCCTAATTCTACACCATCAAGCCAGACCGTTGTTTTCCAATCTGATGCTCCGATGGTTACAAAAACTCGTTTATTTTTCCATTCGGGACTGATGTTTATACTTTTGTTGTACCACGCAATATCTGCCTCATCTTTTACTCCCGATAGTGGCGAACCCCAAGGAAAAGGAACGGAAATAGTTTTGGTAAAAGCCTTTTTACCTTCATACCATTTTTCAGTAATTCCCGCATCATTTTTATCAAACTCAAAGTCCCAGTTTCCATTCAAATTGAGCCATTGATTTCGCTCAAAATCAGGTCTGGGATGTTCTGGAAGGGGAATTTTGTCTTGGGCAATGACTGGATTTATGAAGGGAAACAATAAAAAGAATAGTAAAATGTGTTGTAATTTTTTCATGGTAATTGAAGGTTGTGTTTTGAATGGGAATCTTTTTGATAAAAGTTTTTGAACATCACAAAGCTACTCATTTCTATGTATCAAAAAATTACGCTTCGTTCTTAACATTTGTAAATAGGCTCTTTTGTTGGCATCAGTTAAGAAAGAATGACTGATGAGCGTTTCTACCAATGGCTGTTTACCCAAAAATGGATTTAATAAAAGATTTATTCTTGTTTCATTTATCCCCAACCTTTTGCCTAATTCTTTAAAATCATCTTGATGGGCATGACCTGAATTTTCTTGTCGTTTTGAACGGAAATTGTCTTTTAAAAGTCCTTTGTCTAAAGCAAAATCAGTGTCGTCTACGTGTAAGCGAGTGTTGATGAGGTCGTAGGCTGGACTTAATACATAATCGCCTTTCTGAGTTTCTATCAAGGAGAAATTCTTTAAATGAGCATCTCCATTACTGAATAAGTAATTGAAAATCAGTAAGGTAAAGTATTTTTCTAACTCAATTCTCCACGTGGGAACGTATAATTTTATCAATTCTCCCACTTCTTCGTAACTGAATTCGTATTTGTAATTTGCTCCAAAATTATCTTTGGTTTTTCCTGCCAAACTGGCAAAATCTTCTACGCCCCATTTTGTGCCGTCTTCTTTCAAGTCAAAGCGTTTGGTGATGTAAGCGGGAGTGCCATCGGCAAAGAAAATTAGGGCATTGGCGGCAGTATTGATTCCGTAAACTTGTGAAGCAATTTGCATCGTAAGGTGTTCATTGGCAGGTACTTGGTCGATTTTTTTTAAATCTCTTGGAATAGGTTTTAAGATATATTCCCCTTGTTCGGTTTCTTTGGTGAGTCTCAATTGATTCTTTTCCAACAACAAACTTAATTTTTCCTGTACGCCTGAAATAGAAATTCGTTTTCTGTTTTCCATGAACAATTCTTCCATTTCGTCATTGGTTTGCGGTTTGGGATAGGGCAAAATATGACTCACTTTTTTGTTTCGGAATACTCTCCGCAAACAGGTTGGACTGTATGTTGTAAAGCCTTCTGCCAATGTGCCTGGGCAATATTTTAGGTCTAACTTCATGGTAAAGGTTTTACGGTAATTGCTCCAATGGTATCAAATTGAGAAGTCTTAGCCAAGAGTCCAAAACTATCATTTTCGTCAATTTTCAATAGGGTGCATTGAAGTTTTCGATTGACACCCTCACTCAACATATTATAGAAAAAAGGGAACAAAAAAGTGCTTTGAAACACTTGTTGAGTTTTGGGAAATGTTAAACTAATGGCTTGATTGTCAGACGATAAAAAATATTTATTATCATATTCAAACCGATAATCCTGTCGGTTTTCTTCGGTAAGAATACCCGCCAAAATGTTATTTCTATATATAGCTAATTGTCGCATATTATAAGTTATAAGTCTCTAAGTTTTA
>JANPIG010001045.1:0-4325 GCA_031424875.1 Cytophagales bacterium | reverse complement strand
CTATAATGTAATTCAGTCAAATGAAAAATCATCTATGTCAGCTTCATTATTGTTTTCTTTACTGGGTTTTGGCTACCTATTATTAGGAAGTCAGGAATTTTATTTTTATAAAAATTTTGATTTATAAGAGGCTGATAACTTTATTGTGAAGGGGATAAATATTACTCGTGGACATAGAGGCAATAATTTTAATGGTTATTTTGGAGTGGGTTTAAATAATGACAGTTTATATTTACCAAATCACGCTTTTGACAATTATAAGGATGAAAATATTTCCATTGGTGACACACTCAAAGTTTGGAATTTTGGTAACAAATCAGATTTATTGTTAAATTATGGTATTACCAAAGACAAAACTATTTTCTTATATTCTATTAGCAAAAGTCTATTTGTTTTTTTGATTTGTAATTCTTTATGGATTTGGTTCTTTATTAGAAGAAAGTCTAATTTACCCAAATCTTAAAACTAACTTTATGTTCCTCGACTTCTTTATTTATCTCAAATCCAATAAACTTCCTGTAACTATCACAGAGTATTTGACGCTTTTAGAGGCGTTGGATAAGGACGTTGTGGAATATGACACGACTGATTTTTATTATTTGAGTAAAACCGTTTTTGTAAAAAATGAAATTTTCTTAGACCGTTTTGATATCCTCTTTGGACAATATTTTAAAGATGTCTCAAAAATTGGGGAAGAACTTTTTGCCTTGATACCCGAAGATTGGTTGAAACAGCAAATAGCAAAAGAATTTTCAGAGGAGGAAAAGGCGAAAATTGAGTCGATGGGTGGTTTGGAGAAATTGTTAGAACGTTTGAAAGAACTTTTTGAAGAACAAAAGGAACGACATGAAGGGGGCAATAAGTGGATTGGAACGAATGGAACGTCTCCATTTGGCAATAATGGCTACAATCCTGAAGGAATAAAAATTGGTCAAAATAAATCTGGTGGACAAAGAAGTGCGGTAAAGGTTTGGGAAGATAGAGAATTTAAAAATTATGATGACGACCTCGAATTGAACACTCGAAATATTAAAATGGCATTGCGTCGTCTCAGAATTCTAACCCGTGAGGGCGTAGAAGATGAACTTGATTTGGAAGGTACAATTCAAGAAACCTCACGAAATGCGGGGCTTCTGGATATTAAAATGCAAGCTGCCAAGAAGAATAAAGTAAAAGTTCTGTTATTATTAGATGTGGGCGGTTCGATGGATGATTATATTGAATTATGTTCAGAATTATTCTCGGCCGCAAAGTATCAATTTAAAAATATTGAACATCTTTATTTTCATAATTGCGTTTATGAAACGCTTTGGAAAGATAATGAAAGGCGAGGGGATAGGGTTTCGACATGGGAAGTTTTACACAAGTATAATCACGATTGGAAAGTGATTTTGGTAGGTGATGCTTCTATGGCAACGTATGAAATCACTTCCGCAAGAGGAAGTATTGAGCATTATAATGAAGAATCAGGCTTGATTTGGCTACAAAAACTAAGCACTCATTTTCCAAATTTAGTTTGGCTTAATCCTACTACGGCGGGATATTGGCAATACACCCAAAGCATCAAAATTATTAGAGATTGGACGGAAAATAGAATGTTTCCCCTTACGATTTCGGGCATTACACAGGCAATGAAATGCTTGAAAAATAGCAAAATACGTTACGAAGAGCATTTATGAACATATTTTATGAACCCAATATTAAGCAAAACCTTTGCCTCAACGAAGAAGAATCTCGTCATGCGGTGAAGGTTCTGAGGCTTTCGGCAGGGGATTTGCTAAATGTTGTGGATGGTCGGGGTGGATTTTATACTTGCAAAGTTAAAAATACGCAAGGGAAAAAATGTGAATTGACTATAGTGGAGGAAAAGCAACAATTTGGAACCAGAGATTTCTATATCCACCTGATTATTGCTCCTACTAAAAATATGGATAGAATGGAGTGGATGCTTGAAAAATGT
Organism: Cytophagales bacterium; assembly: GCA_031424875.1. Taxonomy (GTDB): domain Bacteria; phylum Bacteroidota; class Bacteroidia; order Cytophagales; family Spirosomataceae; genus Arcicella. Next base: position 2,365 of record JANPIG010001045.1, on the reverse strand, counting down.
GTTGAGATTGGCATTGATGAAATTTCTTTTATACAAACTCGTTATTCTGAAAGAAAAGAAATTAAAACGCAAAGGCTTGAAAAAATTGCAGTTGGAGCCATGAAACAATCTCAAAAAGCTTATTTACCCAAAATCAATGAGATGATTTCTTGGAAAGATTTTTTGAAAAATAACACTCAAGAATCACAAAAAATGATTGCACACTTGGAAGAAGGTGATAGAAAATCAATTCAACATTTTGCCAAACCGAATGATAAATATACGATTCTAATTGGTCCAGAAGGCGATTTTTCTCCCGATGAAATAAAACAAGCTCTCGAAAATGGCTATCAACCTGTAACTTTGGGGAGCAGTAGATTAAGAACCGAAACGGCTGGTTTGGTTGCATGTCACACTTTATCTATTATTAATGAACAGCAAATTCAGTAATTAGTTATCAAATAACAGTTATCAGAAAATATGAAAATACAAATGGCAAGATTTAGATTTAAAATCAATGTAGTACTTTACTTTTTACTGCTAACTGTTCACTGCTAACCGCTCAAAGCTCTTTCAAAATAGCTAAGATGAAATATGGAGGTGGTGGTGACTGGTATTGCAATAAAACTTCTTTGGGCAATCTGATCAAGTTCTGTAATAGTAATCTTAGAATGAATATATCTCCCGAAGAAGACATTGTAGAGCCAAACAGTCCTGAATTGTTTACCTATCCATTTGTACATTTGACGGGTCATGGAAATGTAGTTTTTACGGAAGCAGAGGCTTTAAACATTCGCAAGTACCTTATCGGAGGCGGTTTTTTGCATATTGATGATAATTATGGAATGGATAAATTTATCCGTAGAGAAATGAAGAAGGTTTTTCCAGAATTAAATTTTATTGAATTACCTTTCAGCCATCCGATATATTCTCAAAAGTTTAAATTTACCAGTGGCTTACCCAAAGTTCACGAACATGATAATAAACCCCCACAGGGTTTTGGCATAATTTACGAAGGCCGTTTGGTTTGTTTTTACAGTTATGAGTGTGATTTGGGAAATGGTTGGGAAGACCAATCTGTTCACAATGACCCAGAGCCTTTGCGTCAAAAGGCATTACAGATGGGTGCAAATTTGCTGTCTTTTGCTTTGACTATTGACTGAAAAAATTTACCGCATAGGTAGGATAGAAAGGTTTTAGCTTTATTGTACCACTGGCTTCAGCCTGTTTTGTTGAGAAATGCGAAACAGGCTAAAGTTTGTGGTACAATTTTACAAATTGACAATAATCTATTTTTCTTGCAAAGGTCAGAATTATATGAGATTTGAAACCTTTTGGTTAAACCCTTTGTAAATTTGTTATACATTTTAATTTATTTAATAATATGCAATTAGTATTGCCCGCTTTTATTCTTCATTGGTATTTATCTTTATTTAGCCAGACATTTTTTTTGCATCGTTACTCGGCGCACAAAATGTTTATTATGAAGCCATTTTGGGAAAAATTCTTTTATTTTCTTACTTATGTTTCTCAAGGAGCTTCTTATTTGAGTCCACGAGCTTATGCTATATTGCATCGTATGCACCATGCTTTTAGTGATACCGAAAAAGACCCTCATTCACCACATCACACCAAAAATGTTTTTACGATGATGTGGAAGACCAAGGATATTTATAATGCTTTAATGAATGCGAAAAATAAAGTTGAAGAACGTTTTGATCATAATTACCCTTATTCAGAATTTATTGAGAAATTAGGCGACCATTGGGCTTCACGCATTAGTTGGGGCGTGGCTTATATAATTTTTTACATTGTTGCTTTCATTTATTTTGATATGCACTGGGCGTTCTTCTTTTTATTACCTATCCACTTTCTGATGGGCCCTGTTCATGGGGCAATCGTTAATTGGTCGGGTCATAAATATGGTTATCAAAATCATGACAATAATGATAAATCTAAAAATTCATTGATTTTTGATTTTTTGATGATGGGTGAATTGTTCCAAAACAACCATCATAAGTTGCCCAATAGCATGAATTTTGCTTCTAAATGGTATGAAATCGATCCTACTTATCCAGTTATAAAATTATTGACTTGGGTAAGAATTATCAAACCCAACTTAAGCAAACCTGCAGATGCCGAGTTTTAATAATAGTATCTTTTAACTACAAAAAGCCAATCAGATTCTTCTGATTGGCTTTTTGTTTATTTTTTATTATACAACAATTCAATTTTCTCAGATATATCTTCTAACAAATCAAATTGTTTCGCTTGTCTTTCAAACAATGTTTTTATTTGCTACTCCAACAATAAATCAATCTTCTGATGTAAACTTCTAATTTCCATCTCTGCTTTTAGATTTATTAAATAATCATTTTCACTTCTC
>JANPIG010001044.1:0-2765 GCA_031424875.1 Cytophagales bacterium | reverse complement strand
GTTGATTAAAAGTTTAATAACTATTAATTATTACTTATTAACTATTAATTAAAAAATATAGCGAAGGGTAATTAGTAATTATTATCCTTCGTTTCTTCATGTTTCATCCTTAATTACTTCATTAGCCACAAGAGGGCTATTGACTCAATATTATTTTATAATGGCAAGATACACAGGTCCAAAATCAAAAATTTCTCGTCGATTCGGCGAGGCAATCTTAGGCCCATGCAAAGCGTTAGCACGCAAAAACTATGGTCCAGGTCAGCACGGTAAAGGTAAACGTGGTAAAGTTTCAGAATATTCTTTGCAATTGAAAGAAAAACAAAAGGTGAAATACACTTATGGTATTCTTGAAAAGCAATTTGAAAATTTATTCCATAAAGCAGCGGTAAGGGAAGGTATTAAAGGTGAAAACCTTTTGAAACTTTGTGAAGCACGTTTGGATAACACAGTTTATCGTTTAGGAATAGCTCCAACACGTCGTGCAGCACGTCAGTTAACTATCCACAAACATATCTTGGTTGACGGTGAGATTGTAAATATTCCATCATATTCTTTAAAGCCAGGCCAATTAGTTTCAGTGCGTGAGAAGTCAAAATCTCTTGAAGTAGTAGCTGATTCATTGGCAGGTAAAGCAGGAAAGCGTTTTAACTGGTTGGAGTGGGATGCCCCTACAATGACTGGTAAATTTGTTTCTTATCCAGAGCGTTCAGATATTCCTGAGAACTTCAATGAGCAGGCAATCGTTGAACTTTACTCTAAGTAATAGATTTGATTGTAATAAGTATCAAATATGGCTTGTTTAGATTCCTTACATTTCCATATTTGATATTTATTGCAAAATTTACTGATAAACGTTAGAACCATTAAGAAAGAGTGCAGCGACGACAGTTTCAATTTTATTGTACTTAATGCTTGATTCTCAATACTTAATAAGTTAAATCGGGAACTAAAACTTTTGAAAACTTGTAATATAAGCCAATAGTTTATAATTGTCAAGTTTTTTGCAAAAATTTTTAATCAAAATTCTTAGATTCCAAGAGTTTATTTGTAAATTGCAAGTCGATTACTCTATTCTTATATATTCCAAGGTAAATTACGCTACGAAATATGTCAATATTAGCATTCCAAATGCCCGACAAAGTTGTCATGGAAAAAGCCGACGACTTTCACGGGTTATTTGAGTTTAAGCCACTCGAAAAAGGCTATGGCGTTACAATCGGTAATGCACTTCGTAGAATCTTATTGTCTTCATTGGAAGGCTACGCTGTAACGAGCGTAAAGGTTGCAGGAGTGCAGCACGAATTTTCACCCATCGAAGGTGTGATTGAGGATATGACTGAGATTATCTTGAACTTGAAAAAAGTTCGTTTTAAGAAAACTCAGGAAATTCTTGAAAACAAAATCACCGTAAGAGTAAAAGGACAATCCACTCTGAAAGCTGGCGATATTTCTAAATTCACCAATTACTTTGAGGTCTTGAATCCAGATTTAGTTATCTGTACTTTAGACGAATCTAAGGAATTTGAAATGGAAATTATCGTTGAGAAAGGACGTGGTTATGTTCCTTCTGACGAATCGAGAAATTCAGAACCTCCTTTCGGACACATTCCGATTGACTCTATTTTTACGCCCATCAAGAACGTAAAATTTAGTATTGAGAACACTCGTGTAGAACAAAAAACGGATTACGAAAAATTGGTTCTTGATATCGAAACAGATGGTTCGATTCACCCAGAAGATGCTTTGAAAGGAGCTGCGTATATCTTGATTCAGCACTTTATGTTATTCTCTGACCAGACGATGACTTTCGAGTCGATGAAGGCAGAAGAGGACAATGTAGTGGATGAAGAAATGTTGCACATGAGAAAGTTGTTGAAGACGTCATTGGCGGATTTGGATTTGTCAGTACGTGCTTACAACTGCTTGAAGTCCGCTGATGTGAAAACATTAGGAGATTTGGCAAGATTAGAAATTTCTGACATGATGAAATTCCGTAACTTCGGTAAGAAATCATTGACAGAATTAGAGCAATTAATTGAAGAAAAAGGTCTTCACTTCGGTATGGAGGTAACTCGCTATCGTTTAGACGAAGATTGAGTTTGATTTCGGATTTGGGAGTTTAGAAGGCGGATTTATTTTGTCGTATCTAAACTCCCAAATTTTTTATTTAATACTAAACGCAGTAATAGGTGAGTTGATGTGAATTAACTTAACCGCAATGATAGGCAGTTTTTCGTTGGAAGGATTTGCTGGTCATTTCAAACTTACTCAAATACAATGAGACACGGTAAAAAGAACAACCATTTAGGTAGAACAGCTCCTCACAGAGCGGCAATGTTGTCGAACATGGCAACTTCATTGATTCTTCACAAGATAATCGAAACGACTTTGGCAAAGGCTAAGGAATTGAGAAAATATGTAGAGCCTTTGATTACAAAATCAAAGACTGACGATACTAATAATCGTCGTGTTGTGTTCTCTTATTTGCAGAGCAAAGAGGCTATCAAAGAGCTTTTTGGAATTGTTGCTGAGAAAGTGGCAACTCGTCCAGGAGGTTATACAAGAATTATCAAATTGGGTAATCGTCTTGGTGATAATGCTTCGATGTGTATGATGGAATTGGTTGATTTTAATGAAACGATGTTAGCTGCTGCTACTGAAACTGCTACTAAGACTCGTCGTAGTCGTAGAGGTGGTGCTAAGAAAGAAGCTGGTGCAACAACTGTTGAAGCGGCTGCTCCTGTGGCAGTAGAAGAGCCTTC
>JANPIG010001043.1:0-1711 GCA_031424875.1 Cytophagales bacterium | reverse complement strand
GAAATTTATTCATTACACTTCCTTTCGTTTTTTTGCACATATTTCTTATTTTTAAGCCCTTGATTGTTGCAATTCAAACGCCGATTGGCTCTAATATTGGCAAGACAGTAAAAGCTGGCGTATTAGCATTAATTGTGATGGATGCCACTTGGGTGAGCACTTCGGGTAACTATTGCCTCGCAATAGGTGTTTTATTCTTATTACCATTATCCATCAGAATCGCAAAAATATTTGCGGTAACATAGTAATAAGTAATGACGCAGAGCTAAACGAGATATAATTTTGAATATAAAATTGATAATCAATAAGTTAGGAATATACCCCCTCAGTATTTTATCGTCTTAACTTGCGTAATTACTTAAAATAGTTTGGAAAATTAATGCCATATACTGTTTCTATGTGAACGCAAAATCCATGCGGTTGTAAATTATATTCTCAAATCGATGAAGCAAATTCAGCAGTCATTTCAAGTACCATTTTCTTATAATATTATTTTTACAGAAAATATATTTTCTCTTGAAAATCGGATTTTTATCAACTTTTTAAAAAATTATGGAAATAATAATTTCCGCAAGAAAATATTGTTTTTAATTGATGCAGGCGTGGCTAAAAATCACACTTATTTACCCGAAGCTATTAGAAACTATTTTGCAGAGGAAGAATCCATAATATTAGCTTCCGAAATTTTGATTATTTCAGGAGGAGAGCAAGTGAAGAATAATCCCAAATTTTTAGATGAAATGTTGCAAGCCATTGATACTCATGGCATTGATCGTCATTCTTTTGTGGCAGCTATTGGGGGCGGAGCTTTTTTAGATGTTGCAGGTTATGCCTCAGCAATTGCCCATCGGGGAATAAAACACATCAGAATTCCGAGTACTGTTCTTTCACAAAATGATTCGGGAGTAGGGGTAAAAAATGGTATTAATTTTTTCGAAAAAAAGAACTTTTTAGGTACATTCTCTCCACCAATTGCCGTTTTTAACGACGCCCATTTCTTGCGAACGCTCAGTGATAGAGATTGGCGTTCGGGTATTTCGGAAGCTATAAAAGTGGCTCTCATTAAGGATTTAGCTTTTTTCGAATGGTTAGAACTGAATGCTGAGGCAATGGCGAAGCGTGATGAAACGGTAATGCATTACCAAATTTTTAGAAGTGCCGAATTGCACGTTCAACATATCTCGAGTGGAGATCCCTTTGAAAGCGGTTCAGCTCGCCCCTTAGATTTTGGGCATTGGGCGGCTCATAAATTGGAATATTTGACCAATTTTGAGATTCGTCATGGAGAGGCCGTAGCTATTGGAATTGCTCTTGATTGTGTTTATTCGCATCTAAAAGGGCACATTTCGGAAGAAGAACTTTTTAGAATTATAGAACTATTGAAAACCCTCGGATTTGAAACTTATCACCCTGCTTTAGCCGAAAATGATAAAATAAATCTTTTGAAAGGACTTAATGAATTTAGGGAGCATTTGGGCGGAGAATTAACTATCACGCTTTTACAGGCTTTAGGAAAGGGCGTTGAAGTTCATGATATTGACTTCGAATTAATAAAAAAATCAGTAGATATTTTGAGAATATCATAAAAAATTTCAATGAGCTTTAAGCCTATCAATACTTAGGGAAGTTTTTACAACTACATTTTTAACCTAATATTCATGCAAACTACCTTCGGACAATTAACTTATTGTAGCAATATTCATACAGGCGA
>JANPIG010001042.1:0-1816 GCA_031424875.1 Cytophagales bacterium | reverse complement strand
TATACGAGTTATTTTTCTTTCATCATCATAAAAACACTTTGCTTTCATAGCTACGTGTTTAAGTTTACCTATGGCATTAATTAACTGATGTTCAATATAAAATTCTGTTTCTTTGTTATTGACGACACTTTCTAATAAATCTGTTATATTTTTCCTATGTTCTGGCACAATCATATTGCTATAAACATTTCTCTCCACTACATTGTTGGGATAATCTTCTGGAGGCAAACCCAATATTTTAAATAATCCTTCTGAATAAATAATTTCATCTCTACTGGCTTCATATTCCCAACTTCCATAATTGAAAATAGATTCTGCCGTTTCCATTTGGTCTCTCTGACGTTCGAGAAGATTTATTTTTTCATCTAATATCTTTTCGTATGAACGGGTTTCAGTTATATCCTCTGCCACCACAACGATAAACTGATTGTGACCATCTGAATGACGAGTCATTACGGTAGCTCTATTACGTAACTCCCTAATATTTCCATTTTTATGCCTGAAATTAATATTAAATTCAGTCGTATTATTTTCAGAAAGATTATTAAATGTATGAGAGAGTTCAGAAGCTAATAATGGCAAATTATCATGCACCATTATAGGTCTAAGGGTATAGTTCATCTTAATGACATCATCCCAAGTATATCCCAAAACATCCTGTAAACGTACATTCGCATAAAGTAAACTCTGTTTATCAAGGTCAAGTACATATACCAAATCTGGCATTAGATCGAAAATCCGCATAACTTGCGGCGGTTCGAGTTTAAAAGAAGAAGAAGATTTAATAAAGTTATCATTCATTTTTTAATCGAGACTAAAGAATTATAACAAGTTGCAAATGGCGACAAAATTCTGCAACAACATTTCACCTTTACTAAAACTACCCACAAAGGCAAAATCATAAAAGAAATCATTATATTTTTGAAATCAACTTGTTAAATTCACTAATCTTTTATCCAATATTACTATTACGCATTTTGTTATATAAGGTTTTACGGTCTATCCCCAACAATTCAGCAGCTTTACTTTTATTGAAATTCACTTTTCTTAAGGCATTAATAATTACTTCATATTCTGCTTCTGTGGAGGCCACTTTTAAATTAACTCCCTCCACTGCTATGGGTTGATTTATAGCAGGTTGATGTATTGGAATGGATGTTTGCGGGGCAGATGGAGTATATACTGGTGCTTCTGGCGTAAAATTTACACCTTCATTGCCATTATCAAGTTTTAATAAGCGGTCATAATTAAGCAATTCAAATGGTAAGGTTCGAGCTTCAATCCATTCTCCTTCCGACATTAAAGTTGCTCTCTTGATTACATTTCGCATTTCACGTAAATTTCCTGGCCAAGGATATTCCATAAATGCAGCTTTGGCATCAGCCGAAAAGCCTTGGACATGTTTATTAAGCTCGGCATTGGTTTTTTCCAAAAAGAACTTAGCAAAAATCATAATATCTGTCTTTCTATTACGCAGTGGTGGCACATCAATACTGAATTCATTAAAGCGATAGTATAAATCTTCTCTGAAATTATTCTTTCGAGTAGCATCTAAAAGGCGTTCGTTGGAGGCTACAATGATTCTTACATCAATCTCTATTTCCTTTGCTCCGCCCAATCTACGCACCTTACGTTCTTGAACTACCCTCAAAAGTGATACTTGAACGTCGTAAGGTAAGTTACCGACTTCGTCTAAGAAAAGTGTGCCTCCATTGGCCATTTCAAAATGACCTATTTTCCTTTCTAAGGCACCGGTAAATGAGCCTTTCTCGTGCCCAAAAAGCTCACTGGCAGATAATTCTCTGGAAATAGCTCC
>JANPIG010001041.1:0-6988 GCA_031424875.1 Cytophagales bacterium | reverse complement strand
TGGTGTTTCGGGTTCAGGAAATTCCTCCAAGAGTAATTCAAAAATTTCTTCGGAGATTTGCTCTTCGGGTATTTCTATATTATTTTTTTTAACCCAAACCGTTGAAATATTATGTTGGCTTAAAATTGATAAATCTGATTTTCCAAAACAATGATTTTTTTCAAATAAAATTTCATTTCTGTCAACACTAACGTTCTCTCCCGTATCGTCATCTACATAATTTTCTACCCAATTTCTAATAATTTTCGTGGCGAATATATCGTCTTCTGTCAGATTCTGTATCGTTTTATTTTCACAAAGGAGTTCTCCTATTTGCTTTTCATAATCAGGACAAGAGTCTTGAACCTCATTCTGAATGGCAATGATTTCATCGAGTTGTTCTTGGGTATATTTCTGTAAGAAAAGTACCGAAGTTTTTGTGCCTGTGTGGGGCTTAAAAGAATTGCCATGCAAACCTACTACCGCTAACAAACGAGCCTTACGAAGCACCCACTCACGAATAAATGCCAACGAAGAGTTATTGAATTTACCTTGTGGCAACACAATAGCGGCTCTGCCACCTGGTCGGAGCATTTTTACGATACGTTCAATAAAGAGTACATCACGTTCTTCTTTGGCTTGTTTATCTTTGGCACGCTTGAGTGCTGGCTTAGCGAGTTCATACTGCGAGAGCATTTTTTTGTCTTTCATTTCTCCCGCAAAAGGAGGATTTGCCAGAATGACATCAAAATTCATTTCACCAAAGTATTCCCACGCTTTTTCATCATCTTTGAAAGTTTCACCATCAGGTATTTTGACTTTTAACAAAGGGGTTTTGCTTAATTCAGTCATGAGATACTGCCCCGATTTAGTAGAATACCATGTACGAGGGTCAATACTACTTACATCAGGACCAAATATATTGGTATGTCCATCTCCCGCAATGAGCATCAAAGCACGGGAGGTTTTGGCAGCTCGGGCTTCAAAGTCAATTCCCCAAAGGTATTTTTCAGCATAACGGTGTTTCCGTAATTCTTGCTCTTGCGGTGTGGAAGTAGGTACTGCCCATTCCATTGTGTGCAACAAGAAACCCGCCGAGCCACAACTTGGATCCATTACATATTCATAATTTTTGGGGTTCATCATTCGCACACACATTTCAATTACGTGGCGAGGCGTAAAAAACTGTCCTTTTTTCTTTTTAGCTTCGGTAGGAAGCAAATACTCAAAGGCATCATCCATAATACGAAGATTCGACCCCATCAAACGCACAGGCTCAACAGGACCAATACATACTTGCAGATGGTCTTTACGTAGTTTAATGTTTTCATTATCTTCAAATACGCCCTGCCATTCAGCACAGGCTTTTCTGAATAAGCCATTGATAGTATCGTATGTTAATTCCGAATCATCATATTTTTTAAATTCTACTTCTTTATTAGGGCGGGTGCGACGGTTATCGTTAGCTTCTTTTTCATCCCATATTTTAGCAAAAATGATTTTAAAAATTTCGTTAAATTCATCAACTCCACTGTCCGCTAAAACAAGTTCTTCCAGGTCTTGAATGATTTTTTTAAAATTGAAAGAGGTTTTTAGCTGTGCCAAGGTACGCTTGATTTCAAGAACATCCTTGGCTTCTTGGTTTACTTTGGGGATTTCAGAAAGTGTATCAAAGTCGGTATTTTGTGGTTTGTACAAAATCAATTTGTCAATACCATTTGACCAAATACCAATTGGATTTCCTTTTGCACCTAAATACGATTTTAGTTGCTCAATACCTTCTTTGCGTTTCGGTTTCTTTATTTCAAAAAGTAGCTTAACAGTTTGCTTAGTAGCATCACGATACACGGCAATATCAGCAAATTTGGTATTGGTTTCTACTCCAAATTGCACTGGTATTTCGCAAGCGATTTGTTCAGGTTTATAGTTGTAGAAGTTGATGAGTTTATAAACCCACAATTGCCGAACAATTTCCTCTGGATTACATTTACCATCTTCTGAATACACTTGAATTTCTGCTTTTTCAGAGTAGAAAGGTGCAAGAGGTTTTAAGAAGTATATTTTTTTGCCCGTAAGGCGGCCAGTACCTTCCCTTGCATAAATAGCAAGCATTTCATGGATTGGTTTGCCCAGGCCTTCAAATTCTGAAAGGTCGTATCTTGTAGTTGGGTCTTTAAATATTTTATCAATTACTTGTTGGGTATTCATTTAGTTTTATTTTACTAATTATTTTTTTCTACTTCATTTTTTGCTGAAAAATGAATGAAAAGTAAATATGGTTTAAATTTGAATATAAAGTTACTGTGGAGCTATTGTTGGACCTTAAGGATTATTTCTATAGCTATTAAAAAAGGGTTGTTGTAGCATTGGAAGTGAAATAGGTTTAGTTGTTTTTTATTTCGTCAAAGACCTTTTACGATTCTTATAAAAGAATTTTAATTTTAAAAAGTATTGACATAATCTTGACGAATTAAGTATAAAATGTACTATTATTTAAAAACTGTTTGTAAATATTTTCAAAAACTGAATATTGTATGTTTAAACTTATCTTCAAATATAGGTAAAACCGTTGAAATTTAACAATCTGTAACACAAAAAAGCCAAACCCGTTATACAGATTTGGCTTTTGTTAGTCATTTTTACACATAAGTTATACGGCAGTTATACCACGTTACACGCTGTTATGCAAGGTTATACCGTTACTTCACTATCTTATAAAATCGTTCCGTAACCTTAGTAGGCTTTCCAATTTCTTTTACCACCTTCCGACTTCCATCGGGTGAAATCTCAATCAAAAAACCATTCTCGGCAATCATTACCTTATCTCCCGAAGACAATGTTTGCCAATATGCTTGTTTGAAAGCCGTCTCCGCCAAAATTGGAATTTGTTGTTCTAAAAAATCAAGTTCTTGATCGGTTAGCATTGCTCAATATTGTTCTATGATTAAATGTTAAGTAAAGATAAAATACACTTTCCACATTCAAAAATAAGCCAACCCTGTTATACAGAATTGGCTCGTTTTATTCCGTTATACCCTGTAATACAGCGTAATACAGGGTATAACGCTGTTATTCATAGATTGTCCAGCCAATTCCTTCGGTATAAATAGCTTTTCGTTCCTCTTTCTTTTTGTTAATATATTGGAAGTCCCAAGTAGCTTTATCTTTGATATGTAAGATACACTCAACCTTTCGCTCCTGGGATGCCATTAATAATTTTGGCTCAGGTTTGCCTTTATCTTTAACCTCTTCTTCTTTCAAATCTGAATTGAGTTTATCGTTTACAGTTGAAACCATTTTTTTGAAACTATCAACTAAAATATCTTTGAAATAAAGTATGGCTCCGAAACCAACAATCAACAGGCACACACCAATTGTCTTCCAGGTAGAGGTAGATTTAGGGGTCTTAGGAAATGGATAGTGATTCGGATTAAATTGATTTTGAAAATGGGCATTATCCAAATCAGATATATTTTTATTAAAGATTCCAAAGGGGTCTTTTGAATATAAGTTATTGTACATGATAAAATGTTGGTTGATGTTGATTTGGTATGATTACTTCTTGATAATAATGCTGAACTAAAACCGAAACAATGTCAGGCAAATCTCTAATACTTCGATTATTTTGACTGAGCGTAGTAAAGATTCCTTTCAACAAAGGAGTTTCATAAAGTTGAAGTCTGTAAGCCAAACTTTTAACTTGCTGACTTTCATTTAATACGGATTGTTCCCTTATCGTTTGCTGATAGCCATTTAAAGCAATATCTATCTGCTGCTGGATATGTTGTTCGCTAAGTTTGTGGGTTGTTTCTGTGGCTTCTTGCCACAGTGATTTAGGCTCATTACGAAGCTGTTCAGTCAATTGAGCGTTATCGTCTTTTAGCTCAATAACTTTTAGTTGCGTTTCGTGTAATGTTTTTCTTACCTCTGCCAATTCTTGATGTAATTGTAGAATCTCATTGTTTTCTTCTGGTGGTGCATCCAATTTATTCCAATTCGATTCTAAAATGAAAAGAACATACTCCGACATCGTCATTTCTCGCTTGTCGGACTCGTCCATCAGTTTTTTCTTTACGTCTAAGGTTGTCCTAACGTTAATGTTTGCACTCAAATTTATGTTTGTCATAAAAATATTGTGATTAAGTTGCTGTCTTGCAGAGTATTACACTGTATAACTCCGTAAAACTTATCACAAGATTACAGTAAAACCGATTAAGTGTCTGGACAATATGAACAATATGGAATATATGAACTGGCCTGAGTAAAACAATAAACGCCCACCATTGGTGAGCGTTATTACATGATTGAGGTTATTATTTCTGAATAACCTTTTTTATATCTTCCACATTAAAATCGTAAGCATGAGCAAAGTCTTCGATTCTGACTTTACTTCCTTTTAATTTTTTTGAAAAAGGATAGTTTGCTTTAATTTCTTTGATAGCTTCATAACTATCTGTACGACAATATTTAAGTAGTTTAACTACATCTGTTGCCCTTAAAACCATAGAATCCATATTATTATGAAATTGTATTATAACAAGTTGATAATTAGACTTATACACTTTGTAATTCAATTTTTGAAGCGTGTTTTTTTACAACACAACAACACGAAGTTAAAATATTGAAAATCAGGTACTTAACCTCTTTTTCGTGTTGTAAACGTGTTGTAAACCGTTACAACATCTACAACACGAAAAACCATTTTACAACATTACAACGCATTTACAACACGTTTACAACACAAATAATAATAATAAAAAATATAATACATTGATTCTTAGACTATTAACTTTTGTGTTGTAGTGTTGTAAAAAATTGCTCAAAAATTTGATTTTTTTTAAATATTTTCTCTTTGTATTCTATTGGTCAAATCAAGTGAATATTTGGAGGAATATTTTTTGTACATCAATGATAATGAATTAGTTACGGAGTTTTTCATCTTATCTTCATGACCATTGTTTTCTTCTCTAAAACGTATTGTTTTTACTATTTCTCTCATTTCTCTTGGTTCTTCCAACCTTGCTATCTCTTGAATGATAGAATCCTTGTCAGGCGACTCTTTGTAATAAACACTACGATAACGTTGTTTAAAAATAGGATAAATCGAAGGCATACGTAAATATACATAGTCTCCATCAAATCGAAAATGAACCCCCTCATGTATCTGGTGAGTCTCATATAGCATCTGTAAAATCCCGAAAAATTCTGCCAAAACGGAGGTTTCATTTTGTATTTGAAATTGCTTTCTCATACACACCACGCCCATTTCTACAAAGTCCTCTAAAATGTCGGTCTCGTTCGTTGATTCAGATAAAGAAATCTTCCCATTACATTGCAGAATATAGGCACACGTCATGGTTTGTAAAACATTACTAATTAAACGTTCTGAAATCGGTTCATTTTTGAACCTTTCGCTTATACGTTCTGATAATTTATTGAAAGCAGTATTGTAATTTGATAAAATTAGTTGACGATATTGTAATAGTTCGACAGTGATACAGGCTAATCCTTGTGTTTCGAGTTGTTTCAATTTTTGATAACCTATCTTTTGGTCTTGGCTCTTTTCTTTACTTTCCACTTGGATGAGTAAGCAACGAGAAAAGAAGATGCTGTTCCCAGGAATAAAATTACTTGTAAGGGCTAATGCTGAATGAATTTCAATGCTATCCGTTTCAGTATTACTCTTGCTCGAATCGGGTGTTTTATGATAGCCAGCATTGTCATAGGCAGCTTGTAAGAGTCCTTCGTGTTCAAATCCATTATGAAATTCATCCATCCAAATCATACCATTGGCAGTTTGACTCATTAATTTAACCAAAGCCGCTTCAGTATTCTTTGAAACCAAATTGATTGGTTCTGGCTCAAAGCCAAAAAGACAAGTAAGATGTTTCACAATGCTACTTTTCCCAGTACTATAGCCACCCTTTAAATACAAAATAGGAGATGAGCCTTTATGAGTTACCATAATGTCTCTAAAAAGGGACATAATATAAAAACAAGCAGGGATAAAAGTTTTATCCAAAGTATGAGCCTGAACGTAAATAATAAACCATTCGTTAAAAGTGACTTCATTTTCTGTAAACATAAACCTTTTTTCCATTTTGGCATTCGTTATAGGCATTGAAAGGCAATGTTCATCCGTTTGAATTATCTTAAATTCATCAGGCTCTACTAACTTTCCATGAGCCGTTAAAGCACGATTAGAGAAGAAATAAGTGCTTGAAGCTCGATGAAAACCAAAGCGAGTAATCTTAGTAGCAGTTCCAAATTTCGTTTTGAACAAAATAGCATGAAGTTCTGAAATGTGATTGTCATTAGCTCTAAAACTCAATCGCTTGGAGGCAATAATAGTTTTCATTTTCTTAGCAGAACAAAAGTCTTCATGTGCAATCTCAATAAATACAGATTCTCGATTAGCTATCCTTAACTCTATAATCCATGTATTTTGTTCATTTTCGTCTTCAGTAAAATACTTGATAAAAAGATGAAAATTATCAGCTATTACTTCCCAATTATTACGGGTTTTAACCCAAATGGTGGTATCTTTTCGATATTCAACGGAGTTATTCTTTAGAATATATTCATTCTCCTGTTGCTTAGGAAGCTCCTTAGGCTTAATTAATTCTTCAGGTTCAATCACAATTCTTACTCCGTCTAAAATAACAGGTTTCAGACCATCTTCAATAGCATCAGCGATATCGTAACCTTCGGTCTCGTCGGGAAATAAATCAATGATTTCAAAATTTTGTTTGTAAGATATTAATTTTTTGATGCTTGAGTTACTTCGTCCACTACTATCTCCATCACAGAGCCAGATAATTTTTCTGCCAAATAGCACAGAAATTTTATCGTCAGTAAGACCATTTTTAGACCCACAAGCAACCCAATCAAACTCAGGATAATGAAAGGATGCAATCACTTTGGTCTTTTCTGATTCCACGATAATAACTGTTTTCGCTTTATTTGGGTCTAATAAATCCTCACCATACAAACACATTCCATACTTAGT